>JARRPX010000009.1 GCA_037382465.1 Anaerolineales bacterium
TTTCATCGCAGGAGCAGTTACAATCACGGGTTCTTTGTTCGTCAGTGAAGTTGTGTTTTGTATCTGAATTGGTATATGTCAAAAGAAGGTATAACAATTTTATCCAGCCTCATTTTCAGTCTTTCGGTGGTCTCTCTTGGTGGTCCGATCTTGGGAGAACTGGTGGCGACGCTGCCACCGTTTTTTAATGTCAAGAACGCCATCCGATCCGCACAAGAATTGGGATTGGCGTACGAAGAAGTATCCTTTCCTACGGGCGACGGTATCATCCTGCGAGGCTGGTATTTTCCCGTCGAAGGCGCGGATGCACCCGCCGTTCTGTATGCTCCCGCCACGTCGAAAGATCAACGCTCCGGCCTATCCCTGGTGCTCCCGCTGCACGAGGCGGGATTCAACGTGCTGCTCTTCAGCTACCGCGGCTACGGCATGAGTGACGGCAACATCCATGGTTTTTCCTACGGCGCACGCGAAAGTCTGGACGTGGATGCAGCAGTACGATACCTGCACCAGGAAAAAGGGGTTCAGAGAATCGGCGCACTCGGCCACTCCGCCGGCGCAGTATCGATCATCCTCAGCGCCGCACGCAATCCCGGCATCGACGCCGTCGTGGCCGCCTCTCCCTTCCGTTCCATGGAAGAAATATGGAACACGAACCGTCCGGCTATCATCCCTCTGCCCCTGTTCGAGCTGATGATCCGCACGTCGGAATTTCTGAAGGGCTTCTCGAGGGATCAGGTCCGGCCGCTCGACGTGATCGCCGACATCGCGCCCCGCCCGCTGCTGATCATCCACGGCATCGACGACAAACGCATCACCATCGAACAAGCGCAAGCCCTTTTCGACGCCGCCGCAGAACCGAAGCAAATGTGGTTGTTCGAGGACATCGGCCACGCGCAGGTTCGGACGGTCGTGATGGACGAGCACATCGATGCGATCATCGCATTCCTCGACGATGCGCTGAACTGACTTACACGTTACAGCCACGATAACCCATTTTCACATCGAGGTGAATCAAACGAGGGCTGCCCTTGAGGGCAGCCCTCTAACGTTTGAACTCGACTGCGTCAGCGCCGGCGCGTACGGTGCGTTATGGTCGCATCACCGACTCCGAACACCTGCGCGGATAAATCGTAACCTGCCTGGACCAGTCTTTTCCCGAACATGGGACGCAAACCGGTCGGCTTGAGTACTCCGTGTACTTTGCCGTTTTCCGAAGCTTGCTGCTCCTCGAAGGTGAAGAGATCGCTCATCACCACGGTCTGACCTTCCATGCCACAGACTTCCGAGACCCCCGTCACTTTACGGCTGCCGTCGCGCAGACGCGTCTGCTGCACGATCAGGTCCACGGCCGAGGCGATCTGCTCGCGCACGACTTTGAGCGGCAGGGGCACGTCTGAGATCAGCGAAAGTGTCTCCAGGCGCGAAATCGCGTCGCGTGGGGAGTTGGCGTGCACCGTCGTCAGGGAACCGTCGTGGCCCGTGTTCATCGCCTGCAGCATGTCCAGGGCTTCGCCGCCGCGCACCTCGCCGACGATGATGCGATCGGGCCGCATGCGTAATGCGTTACGCACCAGGTGCCGGATGGGCACTTCTCCCCTCCCCTCCACGTTGGGTGGTTTCACTTCCAGACGCACCAGGTTGCTGTGGTGCAGGCGCAGCTCGGCCGCGTCCTCGATCGTGACCAGGCGCTCACCCTCGGGAATGAACTCGGAGAGTATGTTGAGCAGCGTGGTTTTTCCCGATCCCGTACCGCCGGAAACCACGATGTTCAGCCGGGCGACGACGCAGGCCTCCAGAAAATCCGCCACGTGCTGCGTCAAGGAATTGAAGCGCACGAGGTCTTCCACGCGCAGGCGCTCCCGGGAAAACTTGCGGATTGTGACGCTCGGACCGTCGACGGACACCGGAGGAATGACGGCGTTGACACGCGAGCCATCCGGCAATCTGGCATCCACCGTCGGATTATCGGCATCGATGCGGCGGCCCAATGGGAGAATGATGCGGTCGATGAGCCTGAGAATTTCGCTTTCGTCCCGGAAACGTATCGAGGACACCTCCAACCGGCCGTCGCGCTCGATGAACACTTGCCCCCCACCGTTGATCATGACTTCGCTGATGCTGGGATCGTCCAGCAGCGGCTGGATTTCACCGTACCCTAGCAAATCGTTGGCGACCCGCTGGAAGACCTGTTCGCGCAGACCTTCAGATAAATGGATTCCGGCTTGCTCGTATACATCGTGCAGCAGTTGGTCGACGGCTTCATCGTGGGATTTACCGTTCGATCCATTTTCCAACTTCGCAGAAACCTGTTCGGTAAGCCAGACGGTCAATTTCGCCAGCGTCTCTGCATCCACGCTCTGCGCCACCGGCTGACGATTAATCATCGCCGGCCTCCTCCAGATCTTCCGCTGGCACGATCCACAGGATTTTCTGCTTGTTGACGGAGATGAATCCGGCCTCGAACTTCTCATCCTCCCGAATTACCCGGGCATCCGTAACCGGTAAAAATAAATCCGACTCGTTGATTTCATCGCTGAGCCGGTTTGCAGGATTTAGATGGATCGTCCCGTGGATGCGAGTGTCGAGGCATTGGATGATCACTCGCAGCGGGGTTTTCGACACGACTTCCGTAAAGTATTTACCAAAGGTTTCAACCCGCGTCATCGCTACCATGCACCTCTCTAAATTTTTATACTTCGCAGCTTGCGTATGGGGAATTGGATCACACTTACATTCGATCCATACATGATGCCATCTTATCAGACAAGGATAGCCCTGCGACCTTACAGTTCTTTTACAGGGAACTCCCCGGCTTTCTATGCGCCGGCGAATTAAGCGTCGTCAGGATGGATACAACGGGAAGCTTCGGTTGGGGTTAATCATGGTAAATCGTGCGATATTGTGCGAAAATGATAGCGGCAAGAGACGGCACTGCGGCTGATGAGAACACTGCGCCGTCCAGATGCACGAAAAGAGGTCGAATGATGAGCACCAAACAGCGCGTTCAAGTTGTTACCGACATGGGCTGTTCCTTCCGGCCGGGGGACCCAGAGGTACAGGAATGCGGTATTTCGCTCATACCGCTTCAGCTTGCCATCCTCGAGAGTGGTGTATGGAAGACGAAGCAGGAGACCGAGATCGAGCCAGGGCAGTTTTACAATATCATGCAGCGCATGATCGTCGAGGACGGTGAGCTGCCAAAGACGTCGGGCTTAAGTCCGGGCATCGCCCGCGACATCTACCTCAATCTGTTCCGAGAGAAGGATGCGGAGGCCGTTTTTTCCATCCACGTCACCAAAGCACATTCCCAGGCCATGTCTGCGGCGCTCATCGGCGCTCAGGAAGCGAAGAAGGAAGCCGGGGAAGACCTGCCCATCGCTGTGATGGACTCGAAGTCGTTATCGCTGGGGCAGTATTGGATTGCCAAGCACGCCGCCTGGTTGGCGCAGAAAGGCGCCGATCTGAAATCCATCATCGACGAAATCTCGCAGCTCATTCCCAAGATCGAGGTTCTCGTCGTGCTGGAGACGTTTGAAAATCTGAAGAAAGGCGGCCGAGCGGAGCAGATCAAAGGCATGCTGGCTTCGATGTTCTCGGCGATCTCCATCCATCCCATCCTGGCGGTTAAAGAAGGGAAATTGGATCTGTTCGGCCGGGCACGCAGCGCCAGCAAAGCGAGGAAGAAAATCGTTGACATGATCGGCGACATGGGCGATATGATCAAGATGGGTGTGATCCACACCAACGCGCCGGCGTTGGCCGAAGAGGTGAAAACCTCGGTCGGCAACTTCTTCAAGGAGAAAATTCCGATCGTGGATGCCGGTCCGGCGCTGGCCACGCACGCCGGTGAGCGAGCGGTCGCCGTCGTCGCCCAGAAGAAGTAAGAGAAGCAGAATCTGCAGGAACACAAGCTAAGCCAGTCCGAGTTACCCAAACGCAGCGTATTGCAGTTGGCAAGTGCATACGCTGTTTTTTCGTTTCGAATGATCTCCGGCGCAGCGATGAGAGACATCCGGGCTGCCGCTCGCGGCAGCGCGGGACGCAATACGAGGATCGTCGTTCATCCCGCCTGCTTCTCCTTCGCGGCGGGATCACATGGGCGATCGTTCGGTAGTACAATCCTCGTATACCGCTCGAGAAGGCAAGGCTGAGCCTCTTGCATCGAGATGAGGAGAAAAAGAATGAGCGTCATCGAAATCAATCATCTGACCAAGTATTACGGCAAGGCTCGGGGCATCATCGATGTCACGCTGAACATCGAAGAAGGTGAGATTTTTGGTTTCATCGGCCCCAACGGCGCGGGGAAATCCACGACGATCCGCCTGCTGTGTTCGTTGATCTATCCCACCAGCGGAGAGGCCAAGATATTCGGCAAGGATTGCATCAAGTATGGCCCCGAGATCCGGCAGGAAATCGGCTATCTGCCCTCGGAGGTCTTCTATTACGACCGCATGAAGGTCATCGATCTGCTCAAATACTCTGCGAGCTTCTACAAGAAGGATTGCAGCGACCGCATCCAGGAGCTGGCAGATATCATGGAACTGGACCTGAACCGCAGGATCGACGACCTCTCCTACGGAAACAAGAAGAAAGTGGGCATCGTTCAGGGGCTGCTGCACTCACCCAAAGTGATTTTTCTCGACGAGCCGACCGCCGGGCTCGACCCGCTGATCCAGCACAAATTCTTCGACCTGATCCGCGACGAAAACAAAAAGGGCGCCACGGTCTTCTTCTCGTCGCACATACTTTCCGTGGTGCAGAAAATTTGCAACCGCGTGGCGATCATCCGCGAGGGAAAAATCGTCGAAATCAAGGACATCAAGACGCTGCAGCGAGAGAATTATAAGAAAATTACCATCGTCGCCGACGGCGTCGACGGAGCAGGCTTCCAGATACCCGGTGTGACCCATCTGGAGACACAAAACAACTCGGTGAGTTTCTTTTTCAAGGGCGACATCAACGTGCTTACGAAGAAGATCGCGGCGTTGAAGGTTAACGACGTGGCTATCGAAGAACCTACGCTTGAAGAAATCTTCATGCATTACTACGAGTAGGTGCGAGCATGAACATTTTCTTGCACGAATTCAAACAAAATATTCGCTCCGTGGTCACCTGGTCCGTTTCACTGGCGATATTGATCTACGTCTTTTCCACACTCTATACCGGCTTTGCGGCACAAGCGGAGCTTCTCAACCAGACGCTGGAAAAGTTCCCGAAAGAATTTTTAATGGCCTTCGGCATGTACGGCATCGATATGTCCACCGTGCTCGGCTTTTTCACCCTGACCATCGTCTTCTGTCAGATTTGCGTCTCCATCCAGGCGGCCAATTACGGTTTTTCCATGGTCTCCATCGAAGAGCGGGAGATGACGGCAGATTTCCTCATGACCAAACCCGTCGGGCGTGCAAAGATCATGAGCAGCAAGCTGCTCGCCGCCATCGCCAGTCTGGCCATCACCAATCTTGTCGTTTGGGTGAGCAGCTACGTGTTCATCAATCTCTATCGGGGTGGAAGGCCCTACGATGGCAAGACATTGAGTCTGATGCTCTTGAGCATCGCGTTTATGCAGCTCTTCTTTCTCACCGTCGGCATACTGATTTCGCTGCTGCCGAAGAAGATCCGCAGCGTCACCCCGTATTCGATGGGCATCGTGTTTGGTCTTTACGTGTTGAACGCTTTTAGCGACATGATCGGTGAGGATACGTTGTCCTACATCTCACCGTTCCGGCAATTCGATCCAAACAACATCGTCCGCAGCGGAAGTCTCGACATGCCATTAACGCTGGCCAGCGTGGTGGTTATCCTGCTTTCCGTCGGTCTGAGCTATCTGATTTACCAGCGAAGAGACATCCATACGGCGGTGTGAGGAGGCCAACCATGAATATTTTCCTCAGAGAACTCAAAGCCAATCTGCGTTCGCTTTTAATCTGGGCGGTCCTCATCGTTCTCTTCATCTGGATCGCCATGACCAAGTTCTCCGCCTATGCGAACAACCCGGAGATGCTGAAAATATTGGACAACATGCCTCCCGCGCTGTTGGAAGCCTTCCAGATGAACGCCTTCAATCTGACCACGGTCACGGGTTTCTTCGGCGTATGCTTCACTTACTTCGCCCTGCTCAGCACGGTTTTCGCCGCCATGCTGGGCAGCGACATCATATCCAAGGAGGAACGGGACAAGACCGTCGAATTTACGCTCACGCTGCCCGTTCCGCGTTGGAAGCTGGTGACTGCCAAGATCATGGCCGCGGTGGTACACAGCATCGCCTTTCTTCTGATCATCTGGGGCGTATCCCTGATCAGCGTCATCCCGTACCATCCGGACCACGAGTTCTACAAGTTCGTCGCTTTATGCATGCTGGCCCTGGTGATCATGCAGTTCACCTTCCTCGCCGTGGGTATTTTTCTGGGCTGCGCGCTGAAGCAGTACAAACGCGCCGGTTCGATCGCCGTGTCGCTGCTGCTCGCCACGTACTTCATGTCGATCATATCCGGCCTGGACAAGAAGCTGGATTTTCTGAAATACTTCTCACCCTTCAAGTATTTCAATCCGGCGAAACTGCTGAACGAGGCGCATCTGGATATGCTCTACGTGTGGATCTCGCTGGGCATCATCGCCGTCTGCATCATCGCTGGTTACATTACCTATAACCGGCGAGATTTGTATATTTGATTCTACGGTCAGGTTTACAACTTGCATTTACATTAACTGTAGGGGCCGACCTGCGCGTCGGCCCTTTCTTTACATCGATTCGATCCGGGCGGACCCCTGTGTCCCCCCTACACGGCATCCATTCGATCCATGTAGGGACGACCCGTCGGGTCGCCCTTACACGTCAACTCCCCCAAAATATTGGGCGATCATGGACTGGAGCGTCCCAATGTGACACCTTCATAGAAGGTTATAAGGGCGGTTCGCGAACCGCCCCTCACACTTAAATTCTTCTCATCCTGAGCGGAGTGAGCTTCGAAGAGGCGAACGAAGTCGAAGGACGGCTGACCTTCTGATTATGAGGGATGAATACCTTCCTTCAACTACGGGCTTTGCCCTCCGCTTAGGATGATGAAAATAGGAAACTCACCTGATGTCCTCACACGCCAAATTATTGAATCATTGCATGGTCGGGTTTGGAACCCGACCCTACAAGCTGGATCGCCAATCCAAAACTCGCTTGTAGATTCTGTCACAAAAAAGCCCTATAATCCGTTACATACAATGAAGTGAGTACCAACGATACCTTCGCCTCGATTCGGTTGTGCATCCACACTTCCACGAACCGGACCGACGAAGCTCTTATTTTGCCATTTGCCAGGGATCGCGTCAGAATGGGAGGGACCGTATGAAACCCCAACGAATTCGTCATGGTCTGTATGCATTATTACTATTGGGAATGACAGGCTTGTTCGCCTTACCGCTGCCCGCGGAGGCCAGCACCTTCGTTGTTAACACCTACGACGACCTCGACGACGGGCAGTGCGACTCAAACCACTGCTCGCTGCGCGAGGCGATCAACGCCGCCAACGCCAACAGCGGCCCGGACGAGATCCACTTCGATCTTCCAGGATCCGGAGGATCCAACACCATCATCTATCTCACCTCTCCGCTTCCTGCCCTGACCGACGACGCTACGACCATCGACGGCACCACGGAACCAGATTACGCCGGGTCGCCGGTCTTTGGCATCCAGGATGGTATGCCCGGGATCGAGGTTGGGCTTGATCTTCAGTCCAATGACAACATCATTCGTGGATTGAGCCTGAATGGCTTTGGTACTTTCCCACCAGAACAAGTTTTTGATTTTCATGATCCGATTGGAAGCGCAATCCTCGCAGCCGGAAGCGGAAATCTGATTCAGGAAAACCGGATCGGCTCGGGAGCGCTGCAGAACGCCGTAGGCGTGCGTATCTACGGCGCGCACAACAGCGTTATTGGGAACGTGATCTCCGGCAATGGCATTGGTGTTTACAGCGACGGCTCGAGCACCGAAATCCGGGGCAACATCATCGGCCCTGCAGCTGACGGAGTCACGCCAGTCTATAACGACTACGGCATCGTACTTGATTCAGGTGCTCTAAGTGCCGATATCGGGGGAGTAGGCCCCGGGGAGGGCAATCTAATCTCTGCTAACGAGATCATTGCCATTCTCTCCCAATCGGCTGACAACCAGATCCACGGCAACCTGATTGGGGTCGACGCCACAGGCACTGCGCCTTTACCGAACTACTACGGGGTTTCCATACAAGGAGCGAATGCCTGGATCGGCGGCAGCCTACCCCAGCACAGCAATGTGATCTCCGGTAACGAACGTTGGGGGATTGCTGTAGAACAGGGCGGGCAGAACGCCGTGATCCAGGGTAACAAGATCGGCACCGATATAAGCGGTTCCGTGATGATACCGAACCAGGCGCAGGGCATTGTATCTTCAGCGGATGGCGTCGTGATTGGCGGGACCTCCCCGGGCGAGGGAAATCTGATCATGGGAAATGCCGGTCATGGCGTAAATATCGCCGATGGTGCCAGCGGTAATCTCGTCGCGAAAAACACGATTGCGGATAACGGCCAGGACGGCATCTACCTCAATAGCGCTATTCCCTACTATGGTTATTTAACTCAGAATACATTCACACAAAATAGTATTTACAACAATGGTGGGCTGGGTATCACAATCATGCCTGGACACAATGGCAATATCCAACCTCCACAAATCACCTCCCCTCAGGACTCGACGATCGAAGGCATAGCGTGGTATTCATGCAAGATCGAGATTTTCCGCGCCGAGCCCGACCCCTCTGGTTATGGCGAGGGGAAAGTGTTTCTCGCTGAAGGCTACACCACCGAGACAGACGACACCTTCAGCATCCCTATCAGCAGTCCTGGCTATTGCTTCATGATCACCGCAACAGCGACGGATAGCTTAGGAAATACTTCGGAATTCTCACAAAACGCCACCGCCAAGTGCTTTGTCAAACCGCCCGATATCTTTCTCTATCCCATTTGGGTCTTCATCATCGTGGTCTTCGCGTTCATCGCCTGGCGCATCCGCCGCAGGCGACCCGGCATGCCCGCATGGAGCATCCCCATCGGCGGGTTGACCGGCGGCGTGATTGCCGCGGTCATATTCACCGCCCTGCCCTTTTACGAGCCACAAACCCCGCAAGAAGCTCCCATCTGTGGCAACGGCGTCGTCGACTCTGGCGAGCAGTGCGACGGCAATGACCTCACCATGTGCCTCGAGGGTCAGGTGTGCGAGAACTGCAAATGCATCACCTACCTGGATCAATGCGGCAACGGCGTCGTCGACTCTGGCGAGCAGTGCGACGGCGACGACCTCACCATGTGTCTCTCCGGCCAGGTGTGTGAAAACTGTAAATGCATCACCATGATGGGCATGTGCGGGAACGGAGTCGTCGAGCAAGGCGAGCAGTGCGACGGCGATGACCTGACCATGTGCCTCTCCGGACAGGTCTGCGAGAACTGCAAGTGCATCACCTACGTCGAGGCCGACCCGGAAATTTGCATCTATGAGGCGCTGCAGAACTCCAACTGCCGGGCGAGTGACTATCCCGAATCCGACCTGGTCGAGATCCTGATGGAAGGAGACAGTGCCGACCTGATCGCCCTCAACTCCGAATACACCCACGGTCTGTTCGAGCTCGAGAACGGGAAACAGTGCTGGGTCTGGCTGGGTTTGATGGGCGGGGACGAGAATCCCTTCGGCAACTGCCCCGTGGAGATCATCAATCCGCCGGAGGCGCCGCGCGAAAGTGCTTGCAGCTCCGATTTGGACGAGCGTGAATGTATCGCCGCGGGGGGCGAGTGGACTGAAGGCATGGCGGCACCGTACTGCGCCTGCCCGGAAGAATAACTGCGAAAACGAGGCCGCACAGCACTATTATTTCTTTTTATGGACGCCCCGCCGGATTGTCGCAACACGACACATCCAAGGAAAATTGTAAGGGCGGTTCGCGAACCGCCCCTACGCGCCATCCTTTTAATTCATGTAGGGGCGACCCGATGGGTTGCCCTCACACAGCAACCCCCGCGTGGAAACGATCTATTCGCCCTTGACCACGGCAAGGATATCTTTCATATCATCGTCCCATACGACGCCTTCATAGACCTGCCAGCGTTCGACGTGTTCGACGCTTTGTCCAGGTGCGAGCTCCGTGATCGGCGCCAGCGTCTCCAGCTCGATGAAGTGCGGATTACAGTAGCATTGTGAAGGGCTTCCGAAATCGAAATACGCTGCCTTGGGGTCGTAAGCAGCCCGTTTTACAAAGAGCGTGCCTTCGACCCAATAGGCGAGCCATCCCGCCGGATTGGTGAAACCGACTTTTTGGCTGCCCTCCTGCATCTGCGCCCGAATTAAAATCTGCTGGTTGCCCCAGGTGATGTGCGGCGAATTGATGTCGGTATACGGCCAGAGCACAAACGAGCGGTCGGGCAGCGTGGGATTGTCCGGATTCCCCCCGCCGTAGAGGGGCAGGATGCCGACTCCGCCTGGAATCAACTGCGTAATCGCCCAGGGTGCGATAGTCCAATCCTGTTTGCCCTCGTTCGTGATCGTGTGGCGCACTCCGACCTCGGCCTTGTCCTCGATCAGGCGGATTTCAAGTTCTTTCCGGAGTCCCGTTTGCACCTCAACGTCCTGCGTGATGTGCACGCCGTTATCTATGGCCTGCGCCTGTACCGGCGAATCGTCCGGCAGGTAAGTAACGCGCGGTTCTTCCGGGGCGTACCAGAGCCGGTGCCCGCCGTACAGGTGGAACGGCCCTACACCGGGGCAATCCAGGGTGATATCCGGGAGTTCGGCGAAAAGATTGTCACCGCGCTGCGTCTTCAGCGAGAGCACCCGTGGACCAACGGAAACGGATACGAGCAGCGTCAGACTTTCGTTGGCGATCTCCACACATCCAACATTATTGAATTTAACATTCTTCATGAATACTCACCTCCGGGCACGGATTCCTCACACTTTAGTATGATTTGGACGCAAAGCCATTATACCCGCCAAGCGGGTAAAATCCACCGGATGAGCGGTATGGTAACATTACATGCTGTGCATCGCCCGGGGAATCGTGGGACGGCGCAGTAGAGCAACACTATTCCCAAAGCAAGCCTGCGGCGCGATGTTTAAGAGAGGACTTTCCGCTCGCTTCCCGTGGCTGGTTCAGGAAGAGACACTTAAGGAGATATCGCATGGCAAAAACCAATATCCCCTGGGAAGCGCGGCCCGCGGGCTGCTCCGACGTTATCTGGCGCTACAGCAAGAACCCGATCATCCCTCGCGATTTGATCCCCTCATCGAACAGCATCTTCAACAGCGCCGTCGTTCCTTATGAGGACAGATTCGCAGGTGTGTTCCGCGTGGACAACAAGAAGCGCGAGATGAATCTCTACCGCGGCTTCAGCGATGACGGCCTGGATTGGAAGCTGGATCACGACCCAATCGCATGGGAATTCACCGATTCCGAACTGTCCGAGTTTTCCCACCGCTACGATCCACGCCTCGTCTGGCTCGAGGATCGCTACTACGTCACCTGGTGCAACGGCTACCACGGCCCGACGATCGGCATCGGATACACCCAGGATTTCGAGAAATTCCACTTTCTCGAAAACGCACTTCTGCCCTTCAACCGCAACGGCGTTCTTTTCCCCAGAAAAATCAACGATCGCTACGTGATGCTCAGCCGCCCAAGCGATAACGGTCATACGCCTTTCGGGGATATTTTCCTGAGCCATAGCCACGACATGATCCATTGGGGGAGGCATCGCTTCGTGATGGGAGTGGCCGGCGGCTGGCAGAGCACCAAGATCGGCGCCGGGCCCATCCCCATCGAGACGCCTGAAGGCTGGCTGCTCTTCTATCACGGCGTTCTTACCTCCTGCAACGGTTTCGTCTACAGCTTTGGTGCAGCCCTGCTCGATCTCGAGCAGCCCTGGAAGGTGATCCGGCGCGGCGAGCCCTATTTGCTCTCCCCGCAAAGAGACTACGAATGCGTCGGAGACGTGCCCAACGTGACCTTCCCCTGCGCGGCACTGTACGACGAGTCGAACGGCCGCATCGCGATCTATTACGGCGGCGCGGACACCGTGACGGCGCTCGCCTTCACGCAGCTCGAGGACGTTCTCGATTTTCTGGAAACCCAATCCATGGTTTAATGCCCACCAATACAAAATAGAGTATGAACAGGGATAACGATGGATCACAATTCCAACAACGAAGCAGCATTTGATTTTCCTGAGAATTTCGTCTGGGGTGTCGCCACTTCGGCCTATCAGATCGAGGGCGCCTGGAAGGAGGACGGGAAAGGCGAGAGCATCTGGGATCGTTTCTGCCACACACCCGGCAACATCGAGAACGGCGACACGGGCGACGTCGCTTGCGATCACTATCATCGCTGGCGGGAAGACGTGACATTGATGGCCTCGTTAGGCATTCCCGCCTACCGCTTCTCGATATCGTGGCCGCGCATCCTGCCCTCCGGGAAGGGAAAAGTCAATCAGGCCGGATTGGATTTCTACAACGCCCTGGTCGACGGACTTCTCGAGGCGGGAATCGAGCCGTACATCACCCTCTATCACTGGGATCTCCCCCAGGCTCTTCAGGATCGCGGCGGATGGCCAGCGCGGGACACGGCGAAGGCCTTTGCGGAATACACGCATGTGGTAACCCGGCATCTTGGCGACCGTGTGCGCAATTGGATGACCCTCAATGAACCTCACGTCAGCGCTTTTATGGGCTATCTTCAAGGACGCCACGCACCGGGTCATAAAGACATGGATGAAATGGTCGCCGCTTCCCATCACCTGCTTCTGGCGCACGGTTTGGGCGTTGCAGCCATACGCGCCAACGTTCCCGACGCGAACGCTGGCATCGTGCTCAACCTTTACCCCGTGCACACGGCCTCCCCAAGCGAGGCGGATGAGGAAGCGGCACAAATGGTGGACGGCGCCGTCAACCGCTGGTACCTGGATCCCGTCTCCGGGCGAGGTTACCCGGAGGACGTGGTCGATAATTTCGGTAGAAAGATGGATTTTGTCTTCGAGGGAGATCTGGAGAAAATTGCCGCGCCTCTGGATTTTCTGGGCATCAATTACTACTTCAGGATCATCGCCAGGAGCGAGGAGATTCCGGAGCGCGAGAACGCACCGCGCACGCTGTCTCCCTCCAACGACATGACCGAAACGGGCTGGGAGATCTATCCACACGGATTGTATGAAATCCTGGATCGCATACGTCGTGAGTACACATTTCCGTCCCTCATGATCACGGAGAACGGCGCCGCACTTGACGACCACCTGGATACTTCAGGGAAAGTCGACGATCCTGACCGAATCCGCTTCGTCGGCTCGCATCTGAGAGCGGCCGCACGTGCGATTCAGGACGGCATCCCGCTGCGTGGCTACTTCCATTGGACCTTCACCGACAATTTCGAATGGGGACACGGATTTTCGAAGCGGTTCGGCCTGGTTTACACGGATTATGAGACTCTCGAACGCATCCCAAAGTCCAGCGCCTACTGGTACCGGGACGTGATTTCCAAGAACCAGGTCTGAGGCCGAATCCCGGAAAGTGAGCGGAGACCGCCGCAAGCGCCGGAAAGAGCCGATTCGTTCGTCATCTGGGGAGCTCTCGAACGAAAACTTTGTGCAACGAGCAGGAAATGCAGGGATCGTAAGCGCGCACGAGCATCTGCGCCAGCAGGCAGATCTCATCATCCGCCCTGCCCTCGGCCGGGCCAGTGCTTCGGGAGCGTTCCGATTCCTGACTGATCTGTCAGGTCTCCTCCTACGACTCCATTAGAACCAGTCTATTACGCCCGGACGTTGGCGATGGACTTCGGCGATCAAATCAGCAAGGTGGTGTTGTGCGTGACGCAGCGAATACACGACGCGGCCGAGAACAGTAGGACCGGTCCAGGGAAACTGTTCTTCCTCCGCGGTCAGGTCGGCCTTCGCCAGGAAGTTCGCCGTACGCTTCTCGACCTTGTCGATAAATCGCTGCATGTCTTCGCGGGCGGGCAGCCTGGACGAATCACGCTCTTGCCAGTTGATCTGCATCAGCGCGTCATCCAATCGATCGCCCGGTTCGAGGGCGCCGTAGAAACCGATCGACTGCAGGATGTGCAGCGCCAAACCGGCCGGCCGCCGATAGCGCGTATCCGCTTGTGACCATTCTGCTTCGGTGATATTTTCGATGGCCATGCGCAGCATCGAAAACAGGCGCATGTATTGATCGGCCAGCGCATCGGCGAGGGGACCGGATTCGATCGCCGTCCACCAAAATGCAGGCGCGTAGAGACTCTTATATTCCGGGAGATCGTGCAGGCTTTCCAGGTCGCTGTCCTGACGCGACCAGGATCGCAAACTAGGCCGCAGCTCCAAGCTCCGCTTCAATTCCTCGAGTGCGCCGGAGCGATCCCCGGCGAGCGCCAGGCTGCAGGCTGCATTGTAGTGCACCCCACCCTGCCATTCCGCGCCGTCATCGAGCGGCGAGACCAAATCTGCCCACTCACTCCAGAGCCGGCTGGTCGTCTCTTGCTGCCCTCGATCGGTATAGAATTCGGCATAGTGCGCGAGCTTGTGAGTATAGGCGGATCCCACGAGCGCTTCCCACACTTTGCGATCATCCGATTCCTCGGCTGGACCGGTGAGGTTTTCGTCGCTCAACCCGCTCACCAGCGAAACGAGATTCTCGTGGGTTTGCTGCGCAAATGCTTCGATTTCTTCCCAGGTGTGTTTGGCGAACTCTGCGTATGCCTGCGCGTTGGCTTGTTCGTAATGCGGAATGGGTTCCAATTCCTGACCCTCGATCCAGGATGCAGCCCGCCTGGTGCGCACGTCTTGCCAATAATTGGCATGCGCGATGGCGTCTTTCGCCGACCACTTCTCGAAACTTCCTTCGAGCGACCGATCGGCTTCCGTCTGATTCCCCATGAATTCCATTTCCACCGCACGACCTTTCTCGACGATTTGCAGAACACGATCCTTGATGTCCATCATTCCTCCTTCATCCGGTCATCGATTGACATTTTTCCATCCCACGCCGCGAACTGCGCTCGTGAGCGAGCGATCTCAAGCCTTATCTTACACGTATATGACCTTGTTTATGAAAGCAAATTATATCCAGCGATCGGTCATCCGTTCACAATGCATGGGGAGTTTGAAGCGTGCCGAGAACGGGCGGATACAACGGCACCCGAATCGGCAATCGAGTCTGTGAACACCCTACACGCCTTCTTTACAGGAATTGGTACCATTTATGCCTTGAATCCCTCCGGGGGGTAAATGGTAAAATGTTAATGTCTATCGCCACTGCTGAATCGTGCGAAGGCATCTAGCTACGTAACGTTCCCGTTGAAACGACGTTCGATATGCGTGGCGGCGGCAAATAATGCCGGATGTTGTAATTCATGCCGTCTACACCATGAATTACAGACCTCTCCCCGTTCACATTCCATCGTTTCGGAACCTCCGGCCTATCGAACCCGCTGCATCCATACCGGAAAGGGTTTATATACATGGCAGCAAGAAATAAGAAAAAAGATTTTGAAGTTGGCAATTGGATCGTCCATCCCATCTACGGCGTCGGCCAAATTAGCAGGATCGAAGAAAAATGCGTCAACGAAACGACTTGCGCGTATTTTCGAGTCGAAGCGGACGAGACCACATACTGGATTCCTGTCGACTGCGTCGAAGACAGCCGCGTGCGGAAAGTCATCAGCCGCAGCGCCTTTCGCCGGGCGGAAGCCACCCAGAAGATGACCAACCTCTTGAATCAAAATCAAGCCCAGGCTTCCACAGAAGATGCGCTGGATCCTATTGGAAAAAGCGTGGAGCTGGCTTAAGTGCAAATCGGGGGGACGAGTCAAAATCGAATCGCACGTCTTTCCTCCATCAAGGGTGAAAGATGCAGATAAGTCGGCGAAGATGGATCAATGCCCCATCTCGTCGATTTTTATCTTCTCCTCCGGGGAGAGTGCGAACCCAAATACATCCAAATTTTGCTGCTGATGCTGCGGATTGGAAGATTTCGGGATCGTGATCACGAGATCCTGCTCTACCAACCAGCGCAGGGCAACCTGAGCCGCCGAGACTCCGTGCCGCGCCGCGATCTCTTGCAGCAACTCGGACCGCAGCGCCCTGCCTTTGGCGATGGGACTGTACGCCGTAACCAGGATTTTTTCACGCTGGCAGAACGCCACCATCTCGTCCTGTGGATGCAGCGGATGATAGTTGATCTGATGGCTGAAGATCGGTGCATCGGAATGCTGCATCGCCTGGCGCAGTTGGTCGAGGCTGAAATTGCTCACTCCTACATGGTGGATCTTGCCACCTGCCGTCAAGTCGTTCAGGGCGCGCATCGACACTTCTATGGGCACCTGCGGATTGGGCGCATGAATGAGGTAGAGATCGAGCCACTCGATGCCCAATTTCTGCAGACTACGTTGGCAAGCTTCGATCAAATCTTCGTAACGCAGATGAGTCGACCACACCTTGCTGGTCAGAAAAAGCTCATCACGGGCGACGTCTGATTCCGAGATCGCCGCGCCGATTTCCGTTTCATTCCGGTAAAATTCGGCCGTATCGACATGCCGGTAGCCGATCTCCAGAGCATGTTTCACCGCACGGATACATTCGCTGCCGCGCAGATCCCAGGTTCCCAAACCGATCTTGGGGACGCGTTCACCCTGGAATTCAATGTATTCCATGACACCTCTCGATGTATTGATTCACGTATAAACCGTCTGACTCTGAAATCGTTTTGGGGCTCCGGTCGTTTTCGAACGCCCGCAGCGTGAAATCACCGCCGGGAAGACGCCTTCTTTCCAGGATACGACAGTCCAGCTCTTCGCGGCGCTTTAAAAAACGCTGCGCTGCTCCGGGATTACACGCTGACTTCGACGTTGTGCAGCCCCGTGGCCCCGGACGGATGCGGTGGATGACTCTCGGTGATCTGCATCTCGCCCGCACCGTCGTAGCAGCGCACGGTAAACGTGTGATCCCCGGCTTCGAACGGCCATTCAAAACGCCACAAGACCCAGGTCAGTTCCGAAAGTGGTGTACGCAGTTGAGCCTCCTGCCAATCCCCATCGTCGACCTGAACTTCGACTTTCGAGATGCCGCGCGCCCCGGCGCGTGCGATCCCACCAACGGGGATATAGTCCTGGCCACCGCGCTGGATGACTTCATCGACACCGACCACATCGATGACCGAGGTGGCTTTCATCTGGGCGATGCGATCCCAACCTCTTTCGACCCAATATCCGGGTTGATCCACGGCGCTCAGATCGAAGTTCGTTATCCACTTGGGCTGCTTCATGCCGTAGCGGTCGGGGATGTAAATACGCAGCGGGTAGCCGTGTTCGGGCAGCAGCGGTTTTCCGTCCCAGAGATAGGTAAGCATGATCCGTTCGTCTGAACGAATCAGATCCAGGGGAACGCTTTCGTAAAAACCGTCCGCGGATTCGATGTTGAGGTGCCTCGCCGAAACCAACGGTTCCACCTCGTCCAGAATTCTCTGCAGGGAAACGCCGGTCCAACGCGTGGTGCTGACCAGGTCTCCGGCGATGTTGTTGGAGATGCACGCCAGGGTGACGAACAGATGCATGGGTTCGCCATAGCGCTGCTGGTAGAAATCGTTGAGGTTCAGTGTAATCGGATTGCTGACCAGACCCTGAATGGGCAGATGCCAGGTTGCGCCGTCGATCTCCGGTGGAGTGAGGTTGATGTCGATTCGATAATGATCCTCGAGCGGCGTGTATTCCGGCCGCGTGCCCGGCACCGGCTCGACCGCACCGGGTCTTTCGGGCAACGTAACCGTCTGCGGCTCAGGTACTTGCAGATCGATGCCCCCCTCTCCCGCGCCGCCCGCAGCAACTTGCTGCGGCTCTTGCTTGATGAGCGAACCAAGGCCGGCGCCGATCACGGTGATGACGGCCGAGGCGCCGCCCAGCATGACCAGGAACTTCCGTCGATCGATCTGCTGCATCTCAAAACTGGCCACAGACGCCTCACCCGCAACCACCTCGGGAGCCTCTTCCCGCACCAGCTTTTGATAGGACCACTGCATGGCGACTCCCCAAAGGATGAACACCAGCAAAACCCAGATGGCGCTGATTTCCGGAGATGCGGAGTACTTTCCAACCTGGAAACTGATCAACAGAAAAACGATCCCCGCCACGACACCCAGGACCATACCGACGAGGTAGTTCTTGCGAATTGCCGCCCAACGTCTCAAGACGAAATAGAATACCGCACACATGACGATGCCGATGACCGTGAATTGTCCCAGCGCCATCAGAATCTCCGCAGGCTTGGAGGCTTCTCGTACGCTGAGACTGAAGAAGGTCAATATTTTCACCATCGTGTCTATACCGAAAACCACGAGATCACCAGGTAGAATCCTGGATAGCCATTCGAAAAGATCGAAGGGCACGTATGGCAAGCCCACCACTTGATTGGCCAGGTAAAACAGGCTTATGAGGGGAACCGTAAACAACAACCCGACCAACGCTCCATGCAGAAGATTCGGTTGATTTTTCCTCATCTCACTCCTCATCATTCTTCGTGCCGCGACTGAACCATAGCACGACCAAACCAGCGAAGAAGAGGACACCGCCAATCCACGCCCAAAGTGGATCGCCGGTCATGAAGCTTCCTGGCAGCACGCCGATGCCTTGAAAGAACCAGATCCCACCGACCGCCACCATCAACACGGCGATGAACACTACCGGCCAACGCTTCATTATTCTCCTCCATTATTGAATTACCGGTGATAACTTCCTTCGGACAAACCCCGCACGGGAATCTATTTATATAGCATACACCAAATTTTGTGAATTTCCATCCAAATTATAGAAGATCGACAGTTATTGACCTCGTCCCCCAGAGGCAGGTCACTGTGCAAAACTTCCGCCTGCGCGATTTCGCGTCGATAGTGGACGTACTTACTGGATAATTATCCATACAAATACGCCGGTCCATCCGGCGGCCCGAGCGGACTCCCGCATCCGATTCCGAATACCCTACGGTGCGACCCAGCCGGCCTCCCGGCTGGGTGTGCGTGAACTGATTGCAGGTCGTCCTGTTGTGCTTAAGCCCGAGGCAGTTGCTTCAGAATTGCGTGCGCCCAAACAGCGGCTCGTTCGATTTCACCATCGAAAAGTGGTCCCTCCCGTCCGGCCACGATGAACGTCTCCGGTCGAACGGCGCGCTTTCCCCCAAGTTTGCGCAGTTTTTGATCCAACCGCTTGGCCGCCGTAAAGCGTGCCATGAACGTCGACATTTGATAGGAGGTGTCGAATGCCGCAACGAATTTGCCGCGAAGGATCTTCTTGGGCAGGCGTTCGAACACCGGCCGTACTTCCTTTGGCAGATTCATTTTGTGAGTCGGGCTGCCCATCACGACGAGATCGCATTTCTCGAGATCGGTTTTTTCCAACCGGTCGGATGGAAGCAAACGAACGCCGCCGGCGGATTCGAAGGTTTTCGCGATCGCCTCGGCGATCTTTTGGGTGTTGCCGAATTTAGAGAAGTAGACTACGAGTGTGTTCACCAGACATGATCCTTTCCAGTAAATGAGCGGGTTTCCCCCCACACAGCAATCAAGGTTTACGACGAGTCTCGTGGAGGTGGAAATGTTCAAGCCGATCGATGCGCCTCTGGCTGTTTCCTGAGCCCGCGTACAGCGAAATCGGCCACCAGCTGCGTATCGAGCCAGGGCTTCCCTTCCGGACCGACATGAGCAGCAACTCCCAGATAGATGAGCATTATCAATGTAGACATGCTGGTTGGATCCAGCCGGATAAAAATCTCTTGAGCCAGACCCAGCGCAAGGATGTCGCGGCCGACGAGTTCGAACATAGGCAGATAGGCCTGATACATTGCGTCTTTGAAACCTATATCCGGGCCGTAGAGGTTGTTTACGATCGCCCGCCCCCGGGCAAGATGAGCCGAGACAAATTCAAAGCCGGCGATGAAAAAGATCTCCAGCCGTCGGTCAGCCATCTCCGCCTGCAGCACTCGCTCGTTGAGGTAAGCCAGGTGAAGCGCGGCGGTGTCCTCTATCAAGGCATGCATGAGCGCGCGCTTGCTTTCGAAATAGTTGTAAATTGTACCCTTGGCGTAGCCTGCCGCCGTGGAAATGCGGTTGATGTTCGCCCCGTTGTACCCTTCGCGGGCGAACTCCAACGCCGCCGCCTCCAACAACGCCCTTCGGGTCTCCCCTTTGAGTTGATTCCGATCTTCTTCCTTGAAGCGCGGCATGATTCTTATCCTTTTCATAAATATGGGTGACTACCCACCCATATTAGTCCACAACCGCTCTTCTGTCAAGACGAAAATCCGGGAGATGAGCGGCAAAATGAGATGCGAAGCATGATGAACCGTCGAAAGCAAAAAAAGAACGCTTCTGCTTCGCTTTCATACTATAATATGCAGAGCCTGCCGGCTTTCCGAGGGCATCCTTCTTGTCGGCTGCAGACCAAATCCCACGAGGTAGATGGAAAATGAATGAAACTTCATGGTTAACCACGATCGTCACGGTTATCGTTCTCGCCGTCATCGCGCTCGCAGCGCCGGCAAACGTCGCCGCACAGAATTTCGATGGCCCCGTTCCCCCCGAAATCCAGGGAGAATTGATATACATCCCCTTCCCCGTCGAGATCACGGTGGACGGCGATCTGTCGGATTGGGAAGGTTTACCCTCGAGCTACGTGGACTACGGCCAGACGCTCTCTTCCGACCCCGCAGAGAACGGTTCCTTCACCTTCTCGGTGGCAGCGGACGCGCAAAATTTCTACATCACCATGCAGATGCCCGACAAAAACATCATCGCCGGGAAACACGGAACGAACTTCTGGAACGAAGACTCTATGGAGTTTTACATCAACGCCTCCGACGATCTCAACGCCACGGCTTACTGGCCGAAGATCTTTCAGATCAACATCAACGCCGCGGACATCGGCAACACCGACCCGGATGCGCTGACGATCACCGGGATGAAAAGCTCAGATGCCAATGTGCGCGGGTTCGTATTCGAAACAGAAGACGGTTGGGGTTTTGAAGCAGCCGTCTCGCTCGAAGGTTTGTTGGAACCCGCCCACGGCGTCGAAATCGGCTTTCAGGCACAGATCAACGGCGCTTCCGCGCTGGACCGCAACGTCAAACTGATCTGGTCGAAAGCAGACACCGCCGATCAATCCTGGCAGTACCCCTATCTCTTCGGGCGGGCGATCTTCTTCGAGCTCGGCCGGGAGGACATACCACAACCCAGCGCAGTCGAAGTCCAGCCGACGGCAGCGCCGACACCCACGGCAGTCCCCATTCCGGCGCAGGTGAGTGTCAATCAGACGGGCTATTTCCCCGAGGGTGAAAAAAACGCATCCGTCGCAAACGATTCGACGGATGCCCTGGACTGGAGCTTGCGAGACAGCAGCGGAGAGGTCGTGCTGAGCGGTAAGACCACCGTTCTTGGTGAAGACGCCACCTCGGGCGACTTCTTGCACCAAATTGACTTCTCGGAGTACAACACGCCCGGAAGCGGCTATCAGCTTCTAGCAGGCGGCCTGGAAAGCGTCTCCTTTGCGATCGCCAAGGACATCTACAGCCAACTCAAACTCGACGCCCTTGCTTACTTCTATCACAATCGCAGCGGCACTCCCATCGTTGTGCAATACGTGGGTGCGAATTGGGCTCGCCCTGCCGGCCACATCACGGACGACAACGTGACGTGCTACAAAGGCGACGATCCCGATGGCAACTCATGGCCCGGCTGTGATTATTCCCTGGACGTAGCGGGCGGCTGGTACGACGCCGGAGATTTCGGCAAGTACGTGGTCAACGGCGGCATTTCCGCATGGACTTTAATGAACCTCTACGAACGCTTCCCGGAAGTCTATGGGGACGGCACGCTTCGTATCCCGGAGCAGAGTAACGGCGTTCCCGACCTGCTGGACGAAGCGCGCTGGGAAATGGAGTTCCTTCTTTCCATGCAGGTCCCGCAAGGACAGCCGAAAGCCGGCATGGTCCATCACAAGATACACGACCGCACCTGGGAACCCATGCCCATGGTGCCGCCAATGGAAGTGGACAACGACAACGAGCATGAGATCGCCGGACAAGGCCGCTACCTCTACCCGCCTTCTACTGCCGCCACGCTCAATCTGGCAGCGACCGCAGCGCAGTGCGCCCGCATCTGGGATGAAATCGACCCGGACTTTGCAGCGACGTGTCTTACTGCCGCGCAAACGGCCTGGGAGGCCGCACTCGCCAACCCGAACATCTACGCCGGCAACACCCCCGGTGATGGCGGCGGCAACTATGAGGACGGCAACGTGGCCGATGAGTTCTACTGGGCCGCCGCCGAACTGTACGTCACGACCGGCGATGAGACGTATCTCAACTACCTGCTTGAGTCGGATCGTTTCGGCGAAGTGGGCCAGTTCGATTGGGGCAGCACCTCTTCCCTGGGCACGATTACGCTGGTCTCGACGGAAAACGACCTCCCGCAGGAACAGGCGGCAAAACTAAAGGCGAACGTCCTCGACTTCGCAGATGAGATGCTCACCATTCAGGAAAATGACGGATATTCCGTACTCATCGATGGAGAATATCCCTGGGGTTCCAACGGCTTGATCCTCAACAACACGATCCTGATGGCCTTGGCGCACGATCTCAGCGGGGAAGGCAAATATCTGGATTCTGTACGCTTGAGCATGGATTACATATTGGGTCACAATCCACTCTACAAGAGCTACGTCTCCGGCTACGGAACGTATCCCATGCAGCACCCGCATCACCGCTTCTGGGCTAACGATCCCGCAAACGGCTATCCACCGCCTCCACCCGGTGCGCTTGCCGGCGGTGCAAACGCCACGGCCAACGACCCGGCAGCGTTGAACGCCAATCTCTCCGCTTACGCGCCGTCCAAACGCTACGTGGACGAAATTGGCTCATACTCGACCAACGAGGTGACGATCAACTGGAACGCGCCGCTGGCATGGGTGGCGACCTACCTCGATCAGAAGAGCGGCGTAGATGCTGCAAAGATTGAAACATTCCAACCGGAAGCTGCAGAAACCGAATCCGCCTCACCGCAACAGACAGCCTTCCCGTATTGGATCCTGATCGCCGCCGCTGCGATCGTCGCGCTGGTGGTGGCCGTCTGGGCGATCTGGCTCAGACGGAAAGCTGCGTAATACTCCGATTGATCGAAACTTGACTTTTTTGATCATCGCAGCGTAAACACCGGCTCCCGGGACAGGGCTGATTCTCCCCGGGAGCCGATATGTTTAATTTACTCCCGCAATGACGCCTCGACCAACTTCAACCGATGAAACGCAGCCGGATATCCATCCGGAGCGGATTTCCTGTCACTGAAAGGAGATGCAGCCCCTGGCAAAGAACAGAATCGCCGCTGCGACCACATCGATCAGAGGCAGCCTGGTCGACATCCCGCATTTGCGAGAGATTAGGTGCCCGACTTCTTCCGGGTAAGACAACATCATCCACATTCAGAATTCACCTTTCCATGCGTCTGTATCAAGACGATGTCGCCCATCGGTAAAACATCCGCTTCGTTGCTTCCGTTCCCACGAGATACAGCAGCGTAATAACGAGTAAACCAAGGATGAGGTTGATTGGAAGTGGGGTCAAACCAAAGATGGAGGCAAAAGGCAGATACGGCAACGCGATCGTAACTACGGCGACGAGCGCAGTGGACGCCAGCAGCATCTTGCCGATTCGGCTTCGGAAGAACGGCCTCTGCGTCCTGATCACCAGCATTACCAGCAGTTCGGTCATCACCGATTCAATGAACCATCCGGTACGGAATTCATCGACCGTCGTATTAAAAACCAAAAGCAGCAGGCCAAAAGTGAGATAATCGAAGATCGAACTCACGGTTCCAAAGGTGAACATGAAATTACGGATGTGCCGGATATTCCAGCGTCGCGGCCTTTCGACCATTTCTTTATCGACAAGATCACTGGCGATGGTGATCGCAGGAAAATCGGTAAGGAAGTTGGTCAGCAGAATCTGCACCGGCAGCATCGGCAGGAACGGCAGGAATAGCGTTGCGCTGGCCATACTGAACATGTTACCGAAATTAGCGCTGGTGGTAACGTAGACGTACTTCAAGGTATTGGCAAATGTGCGCCTTCCCAGCCGAATCCCACGCTCCGATACATCCAGGCCTTTCTCGAGCAGCACGAAATCGGCCGCTTCTTTCGCTACGTCCACCGCCTGGTCCACAGAGATGCCAACGTCCGCGGCGCGGAGCGAGGGGGCATCATTAATGCCGTCCCCCATGTACCCGACCACGCGCCCCTTCTTGCGCAGCGCCAGGATGATGCGCTCTTTTTGATTGGGATCCACCTCCACGAACAAATTCACCGTTTCAACCCGATGCCACAAAGCCTCGTCAGGCAGCCGGTTGAGCTCACTCCCCGTAAGTACGCCCATTATCTTCAGGCCAATCATCTCCGCGGTGTGCAGCGCCACCTGACGGTTATCCCCGGTGATGATTTTCAATTCGACGCCGCTGGCCGCAAGATCTCGGATCGTTTGTTGTACTTCGGGTTTGGGTGGATCGAAGAACAGTAAATAACCGACGAAGGTCATTCCTGTCTCATCCTGATGTGTGAAATTCTTCAGCTCCTGAAGCTCCCGCACGGCGACACCCAATACTCGGAATCCCTGATTGCTCCACTCCTGAAAACGGCTGCGGATCATCTCTGCACACTCATCATTCAACGGCCGCTCCGCACCGTCACGCACCTGCGAACATACCGCCAGCACGTTTTCGAGAGCACCCTTGGTGATCATACGCCATACACCATTCTCTTCGACGACCACGCTGAGTCTTTTACGCACGAAATCGTAAGGGATCTCGTCGATTTTTTTAACTCCCTCGAGCTCGGTCTTCCGCAGGGCAATGATTGCCGCATCGAGTGGATCGCTTAAGCCCGTTTGCAGACTTGCGTTGATGTGGGCGTAGTCCAGTACCGACTGTGACGGTTGTCCTTGTACGTCGATCGCACTGTCTAATTTGACTACACCTTGTGTGAGCGTGCCCGTTTTATCCGTACAGAGCACATCCATGCTGCCCAGATTTTCGATGGCGTTCAGCCGCCGCACGATAACCCCTTGCTTGGCCATCTCTTGCGAACCTTTGGACAACGTCACACTGATGATGGCGGGCAGAAGTTCGGGCGTAATACCCACTGCAAGCGCAACGGAGAAAAGCAATGAATCCAGGACTGGCTTCTGAAAGGAGACGTTGACGGCGAACACAATTACAACCAGCACAAGCATCATGCGGCTGAGTAGATTCCCAAAGCGCCGGACACCCATTTCGAATTCCGTCTCCGGTGGACGAACGGTCAACCGCTTGGCGACCTGTCCAAACGCAGTGTGGACCCCGGTGTGGACGATCAGGGCCAACGCGCTTCCGCTGCGAACGTTGGTGCCCATGAAAACGCTGTTCGTACGCTGCGCAACAGTGGCCTCCACGGCCACGCTGCCAGGACGTTTCTCCACCGCAAAAGTCTCACCCGTGAGAATGGCTTGGTTAACATAGAAATCCTTCGCCTCGAGCAGGATCCCATCGGCGGGGACCAGGCTGCCGGCGCTGAGACGCACAACGTCTCCCGGGACGACCTCTTCGGCAGGAATCTCCGTTTCGACTTCATCGCGCAGCACAAGGCTTTTCGCTCGCACTCGCGCCCGCAGTTTCTCTACCGCGACTCCGGCGTTGTATTCCTGGACGAAAGTCAAAACCGCACTACTGAGTACGATCGCCAGTATGATCAACGCATCCGCCCAGTCTTTCGTCAGCATGGAAACCAGCGTTGCAAAGATCAAGATCAAGACCAGAGGATTCCTGAATTGATTCAGAAACAACCACAATCCCGTTACCCGTTTCTTTACTTCCAGGGTGTTATGCCCGACAGATTCAAGCAACTCCATAGCACGATCGGAACGCAAACCTCGCGGCGTGCTGCCTAGAGCCGCCATGAGTTCGTCTGGAGTTCGATGCCAATATTCCGTTATGATTTGTCTTTCATTCATACATACTCACCGCCTCCCTCACGAACTGCGAAAAAGAATCCGTCGTTCCTTCTGGTTATATGTACATTATTTACGAACGAGGGCAAAGACTACAATAGATTCTATTAGAAAATCCTGAATCGAGTGCGGCATCGTTTGCGGTCGTAAGTATTTAATACAAAGGGATGCACCATCCGAGGTTGCCAAGAGAAAGCGTTTTGAGATTCTCCTCCCGTTGCCAAGCCTTTGCCGGCGGTCTCGATCCAACCCATATCGATGATCATCTTATCTCACAGTCACCGGGAACAGGAGAGTGCCTTATCCCGATTTCTCCCGGAGTTACGATGATTCCATTCCCGGGTAGAAAATACCCTTCAGTCAACGCCATCCAGGTTTGCTATAATTTCTATTGAAACGCTAATGATATACACAGCTAGGAAGCATGGGTGTCTTTTTCCAATGAAGATTAACTGCGCCAATACGAGATCGTTGCTGCATAGGTTGACTCTTCAGACGCCAAGATCCGTGAAAAAACGCAAATTGCGGATGACGAATACGGGGCAGTATCTTCGTCTTTGGTAATCGTAGGATCATGATCACCAGGCAGCACATGATGGAAGGAACCACACGAACCGAGTGGAATTTATATCCACATCAGAGAGGATGAGTAGATGAATATCTTAATCTGGATCGTCAGCGGGATTATCGCGGGTTGGCTCACCGGTTTGATCATGAAAGGGAAAGGATACGGTCTCCTGGGCGATCTCGTAATTGGTGTACTGGGTGGTATTCTTGGAGGCTGGATCTTCGGCCTCATCGGTCTTTCCAGCACAAACTGGTTAGGGAACATCGGTGTGGCCGTCGCCGGCGGTGTCATCCTGGTCATCATCCTGCGAACCCTTCGCCGCGCTTAAACTGACCAACGCCAACTAAAAACGGGATATTTACGATCCGAGTAAGTGGATCCGGTGGGTCTGTCATGCAAATCCAGATGCGAGTCGGCAGATTGGATTATCGCATGCATAGAAGGAAAGACTGGATTCAATACATACTGATATTTTTTGCTCGAACGCACCAGATTCGAGGAAGAGCGGCAATTGCCGTATATCGAAATTCTTGAGATTTGAATCGCCAGGCTGTGTAATCCCGAAGTACACACTTTTCTCTCCGGCCATCTCCCTCACTCGGGAAAACATAACAACTGAGAGGCTGGCCCCTGATGGATATTCGTCCCTTTTTCGTCGGCCGCAAACAACCTATAATGTTGAAGGTATGAGTCACTTTGTCCATTTCGAACCGTTAGGGCGTAGAGGGGAAGTACCTGAAGGCGAGAATTTGCTCGAGATTGCCCGCGCCTTGGGGGTCGAGCTGGAAAGCCTGTGCGGCGGCACAGGCACCTGTGGACGCTGCCGCATTCAAATCCTGAGTGGCGAAGTGTCCCAACCCACCGCAAGCGAGATGGAGTTCCTCACCCCTGAGGACATAGCTCAAGGCTACCGTATGGCGTGCTGCACCACTGTAACAAGCGACTGCAAGGTGAGTGTTCCGCCAGAATCCCTGTCTTCCCCGCAGCGCACGCAGGTCGAGGGCGAGGAACTGCCCATTGAACCGGACCCCATCGTCCGGGCCTATCCGGTCTCTCTTCCCCAGCCGACCCTTGAAGATCTCGAAGCGGACGCCGGGAGACTCATCGACGCACTCGAGCGGCAACACGGCTTGCAGGCCACCTCGATCGACATCGATGTCTTGCGGCGAATTTCTCCCGATTTGCGGGAACACCTCGATCCCGGCAGCGGGACCTGGCGCATACAGGCCGTCGTTCGAGGGCGCGAAATCATCGGATTCCTTGCCCCGGATCTGCCGTCCTTGGGTTTGGCCGTCGACCTGGGTACGACAAAGATTGCCCTTTACTTACTCGACCTCAACACGGGACAAACCCTCGCGGCCCAGGGCCTGATGAACCCCCAGATCGCCTACGGGGAAGACATCATCGCTCGCATCTCCTACATCGAGAGAAATCCGTCTCACCCCACAACCCTGCGGGACTTGGTGGTGACGGGGATCAACAAAGCGGTTGGCGAAATGTGCACTCAGATCGACGCCGAGCCGTTCCATATCTCCGACACGGTGATTGTCGGCAACACGGCGATGCATCACGTCTTTCTGAACCTGCCCCTGAAACAACTCGCTCGAGCCCCGTACATCCCCGCCGTGTCCTCGGCGTTGGACGTGAAGGCTCGCGACCTGGGCCTCGAGTTCATGCCCGGCAGCTGCGTCCACTTGCCGGCCAACATCGCCGGCTTCGTCGGCGCGGACCACGTCGCCATGCTCCTGGCAGTGAAGATCGAACACCGGCCCGGAACGACCCTGGCAATCGACATCGGGACGAACACGGAAATTTGTCTGCGGCATGATGGGGGGTTAATCAGCGCATCCTGCGCATCCGGCCCGGCATTCGAAGGCGCCCACATCAAACACGGCATGCGCGCCGCGAACGGCGCCATCGAACACTTGAGGCTTGTCGACGACACCATCGAGTATCAGACCATCGGCGGCGCGCCGCCTGTTGGCTTGTGCGGCTCCGGCATCCTCGACACCATGGCGCAGCTCTATCTCTCGGGTGTGCTCGACGAACAAGGCCGCATGCACGACCATCCCCGCGTGCGCACGATTGGCGCCGAGCGCGAGTTCGTGCTCGTTGACGAACGAGAAGTCTCCCAGGGAAGAGACGATACTGATTCCGATCACGCAATCAGCTTCACGCAAAAAGACGTGCGGGAACTCCAACTCGCCAAGGGGGCCATGTCGGCCGGAATCAAACTGCTGCTTAAGACCGCCGGCGTTCGAAAGGATGAAATCGATACGGTGATCGTCGCCGGGGCGTTCGGAACGTACATCGACATCACCAGCGCGATTACGGTCGGCATGCTGCCCGATCTTCCCCTGGATCGTTACCACCAGGTGGGCAACGCCGCCGGCATGGGCGCCAAACTCGCTCTCATCTCCCGGGCCAAACGGGATGAGGCGCGCGAACTCGCCGCACGTATCCGCTATGTCGAGCTCGCCACACACCCCGATTTTCAGAACACCTTCGCGCAATCCATGTTCATCGGTTTGGACGGTTGAACTACAGGCCCGCAGCCCCAATTTTCAGCTAAACGTTCACATCATTTCATGAAAAACAGGCTGCTTAAAGGACGGTCAACTCACCACATCCGTATGCGGAACTGAGCTGCGTTCCTCTAAGCAGGCCTGCGTAACTGAACCAGTCGGTCAAAGGGTCCAGAACCCTTCTTACTTAAACCGGGAACTCCGGCTTTGGATAGACCATCTCCGCGGTCGCCATGTCTTTCGGACCGACGACCTCATACAGACCGTTCTGCCATTGTCCGATCTCCCCCGTATGGCAATCCTTCGACAGCAGACCATTCTCGAACCAGGTAGGGCCCAGAACCGTTTCGAACGTTTCACTCGCCACCACGTCCCGGATCGCAGCCTGATCGAGGGTCCCAGCTTTCTCGATGGCCTGCTTCCAAACCTCGAGACCGGCCCAGTACAACGGGTGACCCCACGGATCCTGGATGTCCTCCGGTTGGTCTGTGTAAAGCTTGTCGGCCAGCGCCTGAGCCGCGTCCGACTGCTTCGGGCTGAAGGATGTGAAGCCGAGAACTCCCTCGGCCATCGGGCCGAAGGATGAATGGAAGAACCCGAAATTGACGCCGGGGCCACCAATCCAGGCCTTGGGATTGAATCCGAGTTCGATCGATGCGCCCATCGCCGGCATGATCTGATCGGGATACGCGAAGCAGCAGAAAACGTCGGCGCCAGAGGCGCCTGCGTCCTCGATCACGGGGGACAGATCCGCCATATCGGCCGGGACGCTCCTGACACCAATGATCTCGATCCCCTTCTTCGGAAATTCGATGCCCGCAACACCGGAATACTCGATGCCATGAAGGTCAGCAATGTAAGCGATGTAGGCCGATGTCGCGCCCTTGTCCTGCAGAAGATCGGCGAGCACCGGTATCTGGTACCAGTCCGAAAAACTGAGTGTAACGAAAACGTAGGGCAAGCTGGGAAGCATTTCCTTGACGCTCGTTGCCCCGCCTTCGGCCGTAATCAACAGATAGCCATGCTTGTTGGCGATCGGAGCCTGAGCGAAGATAAACGATGTCGAGCAGGCCGGCCAGAGGAAGTCGACTTCATCCTCGACAATGAGCTTCTCCGTCAGCCTCGCCATCGTTGCCACGTTACTTTCGTCATCGTAGATCAGGGTTTCGATGGGCAAGCGCTTGTCAAGTTCCTTGACGTACACTCCCCCCTCACCATTGACCTCCTCGACAAATGTCTCATACACTGGTTTGAAGGCCGAATCCCCAATCATGGCCAGTGGACCTGTGAGCGGCCGAGCCATTCCAACAACGATTTTCTCTTTGGATCGCGAGGAGATCTTTCCACAACTTGCTGCCAGCAGTCCTGCACCGGTAACCGCAGCGGTTTTGATAAAGCCGCGCCGCGATATAGCGTGTTTGTCGACTGTTTCGCTTGCCGATTTCTCTGAGCCTGAAATGTTGCCATTTTTTGCACCCATACTTCACTCCTTTACAATTGTAAGAGACGGAATTCTCTTCAAGGTGCTTTGTACATTCCTTCCATTGGTAACAACCTCATGCAAACGCCGAATTCTCGACGGACAGGTTGAGCGCTGTGAACAGCAGCCGAATACCTACCTGTCATTTCCCTGCGGCCAAGCACGCCTTATCCCTGGACTGGATGATCCTAGAGGGCACCTGCAGTTCTACAGACTGCAGCTTTACATGTTTGCCTGGAAAGATCGGCGCCAGAGTGGCTTTCACTCCATCCCGGCGGGCGAAATCGGTCCAGAAAAACACAGTGCCCAGGAATCCGGCGTGACTCCCTCTGCATGATTTGCTCAGACTCGCTGGCTTTTTTTATGATGACCCCTGATCTGGTTGTCATTCTCTCCTTTCTCATCGTCTGATAGGGCGAAGATTCCGGTTTCCTTGCCGGCTTCGAGCATTCCCCGTGCGATACGCCGCGATGGAACGATCGAAGATAACTCCCTACCCAACGATGAAGCCTCATTCTTCCCGACGATTTCAATGAGCTGCTTGCCATAACGCCCGATCTCACCGGGTAAGTTCGTTTAAACATAGCAGAACACAAGCTTCCGAACAAGCAAGCCTTTTTTCCCAGTGTTTCTTTGATTTTGAGAGCATCCGATCGGCCGGTAAACCACAGCGATGCGTCTTTTAGGGTTTCTCGATTGTTTATATAGAAAGAAAATGCCGGCGAGAAAATTGACAAATGCCAAAATTCGATATAAACTGAATGTATTCAGTGAATACGTTCATCTAAATTACCTCTCGCAGGGAGCTGCCCATGAATGGACATCGCGTACGCCTGATGGACATCGTAGGTGAAGCGGGCGTAACCGAAGAGCCCACCCTGGGCGATTCGTTCTCGCTGGATCGGGACCTCCTGCCGGCGTTGCATCCACGTTTCCGTGTACAGCCGAAGGACGTGGACGAAGTCGAGGAGATCGTTCGTTGGGCGAATGACGCCTCCACTCCGCTGGTGCCGCTTAGTTCGGGGGAACCGCATCTGCGCAGCGCGTCCGCGCCCAGCGCCCCGGGCTCAGTCCTGGTCGATCTGAGCGGGATGAAGCGCATACGGAAAATCGACCGCAGGAACAGGCTCGCGCTGATCGAACCCGGCGTGACATTTGGAGAGCTGCAGCCCGAACTCGCTGAAGCCGGCCTACGCTTGATCACACCACTCCTCCCCAAACAGGCGAAATCGGTCATCACCAGCCTGCTGGAACGCGAACCCATCATGTCCCCTCGCTTCCAATGGAATCTGCTCGAACCGCTTCGCAGCCTGGAGATCGTATGGGGTCACGGCGAGAAATTCTGGAGCGGAAGCGGTTTCTTCCATCTCGAGAACGAAGAAAGCTGGAAGCAAGGCCTGGTGCCGCTCAACGGGCCGGGGCCGGGCCAGCTGGATTTCTACAAAATGGTATCGGCGGCCCAAGGGAGCATGGGGATCGTCACCATGGCCTCGGTAAAATGCGAGGTACTTCCGGAATTCCGCAAAACGTTCCTCATCCCGGCAGCCAAACTCGAAGATTTGATCGATCCCATGTACCACCTGCTGCGCTTTCGCTTCGGTGATGAACTGTTCATCGTCAACCGCAATTGTCTGGCCCTCATGCTCACCCGGGAAACAAACCAGATGCAATCCCTCAAAGAGACCCTTCCCGCATGGATGATGATCGCCGGCGTCAGCGGAGGCCACATCCTGGCACACGAACGAGTCCAGGCGCGCGAAGCTGACATGCGGTCCATAATCGAGCAAGCCGGCCTTCAAATGCTCACTGACGTGCCGGGATGCAGCGGCAGCGAACTGCAGGATGTCATCCTCAAACCCTGCGAAGCGCCGTATTGGAAATTGAGGTACAAAGGCGGGTCACAGGAAATCTTCTTCCTGACCCATCTCGAACGCACACCCGCCTTCAATTCGGAGATGGACGAGCTGGCCATCCAGTTCCGTTATCCCCCTTCAGACATTGGGGTCTACATTCAGCCGCTGCATCAAGGTGTGTACTGCCATTGTGAATTCATGCTGCCTTTCGACCGGGGGATTCCGGAAGAAAGAGCGCGGAGCGAATCTCTGTTCCGCGAAGCGAGCCTGAGGATGTTCAAGCAGGGTGCGTACTTCTCGCGCCCGTATGGCATCTGGGCCGGCATGGTGTACAACGGCGATGCCCGGACGACTATCGTCACGCAGAAGGTCAAACAGATTTTTGACCCCAACAACGTCATGAACCCCGGCAAACTTTGCTTCTGAGTGCTGCGTGCGTGGAGGAGAGTGACATGGCATTGGAAGATTTCGCACCGGAGATGGATCGCTGCAGCGCTTGTTCCTACTGCAAGTGGGTCCCCTTCGATCAGGTGAAAAGCTGGAGATTTGCCAAGAACTGCCCCAGCATCGCGTATCACAATTTCAACAGTTACTCCGCCCGCGGCCGGTACGCCGTCGCCCGCTCCCTGCTGCGAGGGCAATCCGACTGTTCGGAGACCGTCAAGAAAATCGTCTTCACATGCCTGACCTGCGGCTCCTGCGACGTCAGCTGCAAGGTCTGCCGGTACAACCTGGAACCGCTCGAGATGGTGCGCGAACTCAAGTTCTCGCTGGTGGAACAAGGTTTCGAACTCGAAGCGCTCCGTGCCGTCAGGGAGAGCCTTGCAGCGTTCAGAAATACCCAGCAGCAGCCTACGAACAACCGCGGCGATTGGGCGAACGACCTCGATGTCCCCAGGATCGACGAGCGGCCCATGCCGATTCTCTTTCACGCCGGCTGCCGTTTGAGCTACGACAAGGAACTGCAGGAAGAAGCCAGGACGGCCGTGCAGATATTACAGGCCGCCGGCGTCGAGTTCGGCATCCGCGGAGATCAGGAAATCTGCTGCGGCGGCAGATTGTATTCCATGGGATACCGTCAGGCGTTTGAAGACTGCGCCGAGGCGAACATGGCGGCCTGGAGCAAGGCCGGCGTGAAGACGGTAGTGACCTCCTGCGCCGACGGCTATCACGCCTTCAAACGCCTGTATCCCCATCTCGGATCGCAAGTGGAAGTGCTGCACACCGTGGAACTCCTCGATCGTCTCATCCAGGAAGGCAAAATCAAATTCCGTACGGAAGTTCCCCTGACAGTGACCTATCACGATCCCTGCCATCTGGGCCGTCAAGGAGAGCCGTACGTGCCGTGGGACGGCGTAGAGAAGAAGATCAAGGAACAGATCGTCGTCTACGAACCCAGGAAACCCCGATACAACGGAGCCTGGGGCATATACGACCCGCCCAGGCGCATCCTGGAAAGCATCCCCAGCTTGCGTCTGGTGGAGATGGAACGCATCCGTGAGTACAGCTGGTGCTGCGGCGCCGGCGGCGGCGTGCGCGAAGCCTACCCGGAGTATTCCCAATGGACGGCATCCGAACGCATCGCTGAGGCGAGGGCCTCGGGCGCCGAGGCTCTGGTCAGCGCCTGTCCGTGGTGTGAACGGAATTTCAAGGATGCTGTCGAGACGCAGGACGGGGACATGAAGATACTCGACATCGTCGAACTGGTGCAAATGGCGATGTAGTGGAGGAAGCTGATGGCATTATCGAAAGAGTTATACCGTGCTCTCGAAGACATCGTCGGCGCCGAAAACTTATCGGACGACCCGGCGGTGCTCGACTCCTACCGCTATTCGCTGGCGCACACCGCGATTCACCTCGGTCCTTATTTCGACACCTTTACGCCACGCGGGGCGGCGGTGCTGCTTCCCGGGAGTACAGAAGAAGTGCAGGCGATCGTAAAACTGTGCAACATGCACAAGATCAAGTTCAAAGCCTCCAGTACGTTCTGGTCCGCCCAGGGCTACCCCTCCTCCGAAAACACCCTGCAGCTGGACATGCGCCGCATGGACCGCATCCTGGAGATCGACGAGAAGAACATGTTTGCCGTCATCGAGCCCGGAGTGATCGGGGCGACGCTTCAAGCGGAAGCGATGAAGCTCGGTTTGAACACTCACCTGCCCGGCTCCGGATGCAGCTGTTCCATCCTGGCCGGCGCAACGTCGTATTTCGGATCGGGCCCCAGCAATTTATACGGCGGCTGGCACTACGACAATTTATTGGCCATGGAGTGGGTGATGCCCACCGGCGATCTCTTCCGGACCGGATCGCTGGGTTCCAACTGCGGCTGGTTCTGCGGCGAAGGTCCGGGCCCGAGCATGAAGGGCATCGCCAGAGGATTCCTGGGAGCGAAAGGGGCGATGGGCGTCTTCACCAAGTGCGCCATCAAGCTCTTCGCCTGGCCCGGTCCGGAAAGCCTTCCGGTCGAAGGAACCGTGCCTGCCTACGGGGTCTCACTGCCCGAACTCTTTCGAGCCTACACGCTGGCATTTCCATCGTGGAAGGCCTGGGCGGACGCGGCCTACACGATATGGGACACCGGCATCGGCTACCTGGCTCACCGCCAATTCAACATGTTCGGCCGCGATCTGAAGTACGCCATGGTGAAGATCCTCACCGATCCAACGAAAACACTCGGTGATCTGGAACAATTGCTGCAGGATCCCGAGGTTCAAAAGGTGACGGATGAATCCACCCGCGACTTTCAAATCGTCCTGGCGGGAATGACACCACGCGACATCGAATGGCAGGACCGCGTGCTGGACGAGATTCTGTCCCGGACGGGCGGCTGGAAGGTCGAGGCGATGAATTCGCCCGAAGTCAATCCCTGGATGCTGCTCTACCTGATCCGCCTGGGCCACAAGAATCTGAACCTCGTCTTCGGCGGATCCTACGACGGCTGTTTCGGTTTGCTGGGTGCGGCGGACCTCGGAGCCGCCAACGCCGAAGAAGCCGGCGCGTTCAAGAAAGAATGGGAGAAACGCGGTGCCATCGTGGCGGGCGGCGGTGATTGTATGATGGGACCGATCGGCGGCCAGGGCGGAGGCGGGACGTGCCTGTGGGAAAACTTCACCTGCTTCGATCCTTACGACAAGTTCTCCACCGATGGCACGCTGGAGTTCTTCGACGCCTGTACGGAATTCGGGCTGGAGAAGGGCTGGGGCGTCGGGATGGAAAAATGGAACGCGCAGGCCCGCGGTCCGGACGGCAAGACCCCACCGAAGGAGGTGCGCGACAAGATCCATCTTTCCAACCCGCAACCTTCGGCGTTCCGCTACCAACATCGGATTCGGGAGATCTTCAACCCGAACGATCTGGGGGACGCGTATTACGAAACACTTGATGATTGAACCCGCCCAAGCATAGCATCTGCGTCGGCAGATCGAATCTGCCGGATCCAGGTGGAGGATTGGGCAGCGGAAGGTGTTCGATCCTTCATCCGGGAAAAAGTTTTCCGCGTGCGAAAGCATCCCTGACTGCACCGGAAAGGAGACGGGGCCATGGCCATTTTATCTGAACCGATCCAAGAACCAGTCGACCTCATGAACTTCGTCGGAGGCGAATTTGTGCCCTCCAGCGGAGCCACGAAGGAGGTCGTCAACCCGGCCACCGGAAAGGTGATCGCCAGGGTACCTGTATCGACCAAGGTGGACCACGACCGCGCGGTCGAAGCGGCGCTGGAGGCATACCCCGACTGGCGCAGCACGCCGCCGGTGGCAAGAGCCAGATGTCTCTTCCGCTTGAAGGAACTGCTCGAGGAAAACTTCGAAGAACTGAGCCGCATCCAAACCATGGAGCACGGTAAAACCATCGACGAGTCCCGCGGGGAGACACGGCGCGGCATCGAGAACGTGGAAGTTGCCACGGGAATTCCCACGCTGATGATGGGCACCAACCTGGAGGACATCGCAACCGGCATCGACGAGTATCTCATCCGCCAACCGCTGGGAGTCTTTGGAATCGTCGGACCGTTCAACTTTCCCTTCATGGTGCCGTTGTGGTTCGCGCCCTACGCGGTCGCGACGGGCAACTGTATCGTCCTCAAACCTTCTCCAGATACGCCCATCAGCCAGGCGAAGATCGTCGAACTGGCGGATGAAGCCGGAATCCCGCCCGGCGTCTGGAACGTGGTTCACGGGGAGAAGGACGTGGTATCGGCGATGCTGGACCACCCGCGTATCAAGGGAGTATGCTTCGTCGGTTCGACACCCGTGGGCAGGGATGTGGTCTACCGGCGCTGCGGCGAAACCGGCAAGCGGGTCATCGCCCAGACAGGCGCGAAGAACTTCGCCCTGGTCATGCCGGACGCCGATATTGATCGGACGGTAGCGGCCTGCATGACCTCCTTCTTCGGCAACACCGGCCAGCGCTGCCTTGCGAACGCCAACCTGATCGTCGTCGGTGAAGGGCTATCCGAAATGCAGCACAAAGCTTTTTACTCCGAAGTCGTGGACGCCTTTGTCACCGCAGCCGGTAAGATCCGCGTGGGCTATGGGCTCGACGAAACGATCCAAATGGGACCCTTGCAGAATCCCGGCAAGAAAGAGAGAGTCCTGGGGTATATCGAGAAGGGTATTGAGCAGGGCGCCACCCTCACACTGGATGGACGCATCCCGGAGATCGTCGGGGACTATCCGGATACCTGTTTCGTCGGTCCGACGGTGTTCGAAGACGTGACGTTGGACATGGTCATCGCCCGGGAGGAAATCTTCGGGCCTGTGGCCATGATGATGAAAGCCGGCGGCTTAAGCGAAGCGATCGATATGATCCACACCAACCCGTTCGGCAACGCCGCCTCCATTTTCACGGGAAACGGCAAGTGGGCGCGGGAATTCCAATACCTGACCGATGTGGGGAATATCGGCATAAACGTTGGCATCGCAGCGCCAATGGCGTTCTTCCCCTTCAGCGGCATGAAGGATTCGTTCTTCGGCTCACTGCACGGGCAAGGCATGGAGAGCGTCCGCTTCTTCACCGAGAGTAAAGTCGTCATCTTTGAAGTGCACGACGCAAATATCACAGCTTCCGCCATCATGAGCTTCTCGGAAAAACTCGAGGAGCAATCCATGGCCTTTTACGAGCAGCTCGCCCGGAGATTCGAAGAACAGCGGGATACCTTCCTGCGCTTCGCGAAGGAGTGCAAGAAGAACAAGATCCACCTCGTGCGGACCTACCAGGAGACCATTTCCGACGCGCTGGAAGCCACGTTTTCTTTCGAAACGCTGGAGTTCCCCGAGATCGATTTCGAAAGTCTGCTGGATGAAGAAGCCAGTTTCACCGATGTCGTTAGCGGTGCGATGGCTATCGAGAGGCAAGCCTCGGAATTTTACACCGATGTCGCGGATCAGTCCCAGTCACTACTGGCAACCATCCCCAGAGCTTTCAAGCGTGTGGCGAAGGCAAGACTTTCCCGAAGCGAGACCTTGGAGGCTTTACGAAATTAAACTTATCCTTTCGAGACGACGAAGAACCTGCTACGACTCCGGCTTTTGGTCTTGAAAGGATCAAATCGCAAGGCTCAATTCGTCCCCGGTCAATTTCGTAAAGTATTGTTGGATGTAGTTGTTCACTATCTGATGAGAGTGGATACCAGGATCGCCATGTTTTCGTGCATGGTCGTTTCCAAGTCGTAGCGTCCGTCGTGCAGGCTCCAGTCGAACACGATCCCACGCGCCATCATGAACAAGAAGCGCACCACATCTTCCGGGGCGGCATCCGTATTGATTTCTCCTCGCTGCTGCCCCCGGCGGATGAGATCTTCCAGCATCATCAGCATCGGACGCCCCTTCATGATGAAAAACTTCACTTTCGGATTGAAGAGCTGCTGGGTCATCTCCACGCCGCTCATCACGTTGAATTTGGCGTAGTGATCGAAGAACTCGAGGATCTGTTCCGGAACGCTCTCCCCGTTTTTCCCCAGCACGACTTCGTTGGAGAAGTAATCGTCGGCTTTGCGAAAAATCTCTGCCAGGATATCGTTTTTCGATTCGAAGTAGTGGTAGAAAGCCCCAACCGAAACGCCCGCCTTCTCGCTGATGTCCACGATCGTCAGGTTCTCAAACCCTTTACGGTCCATCAACTCGATCGCAGCGTTGTAGATCCTGTTGCGGGTTTCGATCGCCTGCTCTTGTCGTTTGGTGCGAGTTCTCTTGGTCATATCGGGTTCCGTGCGTGATGTCATGCCGGCGGTTGAAGAGATTGGCAATGGGGTATAGCATAAAAAAGCCGGAAAGTAAAGTTCACCGAATCGATTCGGAATAGAAATGCTTTCGAAACGATTCGCGCCTTCGGGGAAATAGCTGGAGTTATAAGTAGAGCGTTTTTCTGCAGGCCTTGCCGCTCAACGAGTGCGGTTCAGGATCTCCGGCTCGAGTCAAATCGATGACATCGGCTGCGGGTTCCAACTATGCCATGCTGTCGAGGATGATCTCAGCCGTCAGCCTGGCGCCGATCCCCGGCAGCAGGCCGCATTTTTCAAAGCCCTGGGCTTCAGCGAAGGCCTGCATGTTCTCTTCGCTCGCCGCAGGGTCCATGTAGCGCCCAAAAACGACGTCTTCGTGGATCTTGGGGCACACCACTGCGCCGACTTCGTCCTCGAAGCGGGCCATGAACTGGCGCGCCATCATGATCGACGCGCCCACAGCATCATAGTCCATCACGTCTTCACTGCCGAAATACAGCCCGAGAGCGATGAGGCTCCCGGTCACTCCGCCGCACATCCAGCCCGTGCCGCCGAACCCGGGAAAAGGCGAGAGGGCCTGGATGATCTGCATGCTGCCCAGGCCGAATTCCTCCAGGATGGCGAGCGCAGTACCCTTGGCACAGTTGCGGACAATGAAGTTGTATTCCTGCGCCCTTCGCTCGATTCTCTCTAGAATTCGTTCTCTTTGGGACAGCAGTTCCTGGGGATTGAGGTCTTTTCTGGGAATCCCTTCCTGAGACAGTTTTCTTACCCTAGCCTCGATCGCGGGAACGTCCCAGTCTCTGGCCGCAAGTTCCTGCACTTTTCCCTGCAACGCATCAATATCTGCCACGTTCTCGCTCCCTTCCTGAAAACGGCCGGCGACCAATCTCAGCCTCCGGCTATACTCTGAAACACGTTAATCATCTTTCCATCCCCTAATGTTTCCTGCGCATCCAGGACCCGGCCTTCCATGATGGCCACAATCCCACGGCGATCCGTGAATTTCAGTTGGGCGAACAGATCCCCAACAGTCGCGCCATCGGGAATATCGACCAGAAGGCCATGCGCATGCTCATAACCCTCGATATGCCGGCCCAAAGTCCCATACAGCCTCACGCATACCTTCATACCGTATCTCACAGTGCAGCAGCGCTTTCAACGGAATCCTCCGCAGCGGTCTTCCGATGGGATAAGGCTGCCAGTGTCAACGATCTGAACCAACGCAGTTAATAACCTAAAAATCGAATGTTTCGTCAATTTCATCATCAGGGATGGTAAACACGACGTCGTGCGGCGGCAGCGGTTCTTTATAGAACATCTCGGGCAGGCGGTCGTCTTGTTTCGTAAACCCTGCCTTGCGGTTGAAATCACGCTCCGCCTGCAATACCCGTTTTCCTATTCCCATGGGAAACTCGCCCGCGTCGATTTCAACGCCCGATTTGGCGCTGATCGCCTTTCGAAAAGCCTCGCTCCCCTCCGGGGCCAACATGGCCACGCTGGCCATAAAACACTGCCCCATGGTATCGAATGCGGCCATGGCGATCTGCAGGAAACGTGAAGTTTCGACCTGTCCTTGTGGATCCAAGGGATCGAGCTGCTTGGTCAGGTACGCACCGACGATGTTACCGGCGGTATGATCGGCCCCCATGGGGGACGTTGCGTACGTGACTCCTTGACCCAACATGGCTCTTGGGTCGTATGCAGCGATACTCTGGCCTTTAACCACAGGAACTCGCGAGTGATTGAAATGTCTGCCGACAGCTGCTGGACCGTTCCCTAAAATCCTTCCGAAATCCGTACCCTGGGCGATCTCCTCCACCATTGTGATCGCAGCCTCGGCGTCGCCGAACTCCTTGTAGCCGGCATCCATCGCGACCGCCACGGCCACGCCGGTGCTCATCGTGTCGACACCGATGTCGTCACACAGGTGATCGAGTCGGGCGATAACATCCAGATCGGCGATACCGGTCATACCGCCAGTCGCCCAGATGGTTTCATATTCCAGGGAGCTGGTGACGAAATTACCATCCTTGTCTACGTATTCATTCGAACAATGGATCATACACTGGCTGCAACCCTGGTGTGTGGCCTTACCCCCTCGCTCCTTGATGATCTCTGCCATCCTCTCGCCGCTGATATTTTCCCAGCCTTCAAATGTGCCCTCGCGCGCGTTATAGCTGGGGAAGGCACCCATGACGTTGACCGGGGCGACGAGTGCCGCCGTCCCGAGTTCCGGCATTACTTCGCCGCTCATGTGATCCGCCTTCACAAACGCCACCACATCCTTGACCGCCGCCTTAAAAGCCTTTGGATCGGCTACGGCATCTGCCGCCTTTCCGCGTTGATCGACCACCAGCGCTTTCAAACCCTTGGAGCCCATGACGGCGCCCATGCCCCCGCGTCCAGCGGCGCGGCAAGGCCGGCCATCGACGTCAGAAGATTGAATCGAAGCAGCCGCAAGTTCGTACTCCCCGGCCGGTCCAATGCAAAGGACGGAGGTGTCTTCGCCGTATGCCTCCAGCATTTTCTCTACGAACGCATAGGTACGCATACCCCGGTAAGTATCGGCCGGTATCAGGCTCGCCTCACCATTCTGGTCGATGCGAAGAATGTTGAAGTCCGACGCTGCGCCTTCAGCCACAATGGCGGTAATTCCCAGGTGTCCCAGCGCCGTGGCTACGGTGCCACCGGCGTTGCTTTCCTTTATCCCGCCAGTTAATGGGCTCTTCGCCCCGATGGAGATGCGGCTGGTGTTCGGCAGCGTCGTGCCGCTCATATAACCGGGAGCGAAGATCAGTTTATTCTCCGGACCCAAAGGGTCGCACTTCGGCGGCACTTCTGCGTTGATCATGATCGAAGTCAGTCCTCTGCCGCCCAACCCGGCGTACTCCTTCGGTACATCTTCGATGTGAACGGTTTTATCACTCATATTGACTCGGATGAGTTTCATGTCTCCCGCCTTTCCCTATCTCTCATGGACGCATGCGCAGCGCAGACCCAATACCTTCATAAGAGTCCGATTGAGACTTCGCTCACATCTTCAATACAGGTTTCATTACTTTCCCCTGTTCCATATCTTCGACGGCTTGATTGATGTCCTCGAACTCATAGAATTTAATAAGACGGTCGAAGGGGAATCTTCCTTGCGCGTAGAGTTCGATGAGGACCGGGATGAACAGGTCCGGAATCGCATCCCCTCCGAGAATTCCCCTCACCGTGCGGCCGTTCATGATCAGGTCCATGTCCAGGCTGACTTCCGTGCCCGGCGGCACGACACCGGTCAGCCCACAGATGCCGAGGCGCGGCAGCACGTCTACGGCTTGCCGCAGCACCGCCGGGTTGCCCACACACTCCAGGCTGTACTTGGCGCCGCCACCGGTGATCTCCAGGATGGCTTCCACCGGGTCCATCTCCCCGGCGTTGATGGTGTGGGTCGCTCCGAGTTCCTGCGCCATCTTCAAGCGATCTGCGTTCGTGTCCACAGCGATGATGGTGGTGCAGCCGCATACGACTGCAGCGAGGATCGCGCTCATGCCCACGTTGCCGGCACCGAAAACGGCAATCGAAGATCCCGGTCTGACCCCCAACGAGTTCATCACGGCGCCGGCGCCGGTCATTATGCCGCAGCCCATCGGACCCAGGATCTCGAGCGGCACGTCATCCCGCACCTTGACTACGTTGCGTTCGTTGGCCAGGGCGAAATTGGCGAAAGAGGACTGGCAGAAAAATGAGCCGTGTACGACCTGATCGCCTTTTCGCAAGGTATCGGAATCGTCAGGACGGGCGCCGTGGAAGTTGTGTTGGAAAAAGTTCAGACAGTAGAGCACCTTGCCGGACTTGCAGGAACTGCACTTCCCGCAGTAATCCCAGGCGAGCACGACGTGATCGCCCGGTTTGACCTTGGTTACCCGCGAGCCCACGCGTTCCACCACACCCGCTCCTTCATGCCCGAACACGCTGGGCGGCGCCGGAATCGGTAGATGCATGTCCCGACCCGCCAGGTCCGTGTGGCAAATACCCGTTCCGATTATCCGCACAAGCACCTCGTCGTCGTTCGGCTCGCTCAGCTCGAGTTGTTCGATGATGAATGCGCCCCCGGGTTCCGAGATGACCGCAGCTTTGATGTCCATGTCTTCCTCCCTGCCCCGCAGATATCCCTATCCGCGAAGTCTAGAAAAAGTGTGGCTGGCCCGATCATTCCGGATAAGCGCTCACTTATCCGGGTTTTGAAGACCCATAGTGACGTTCACCGGGTTATCATGCGCCGCATTTCGCGCGCTTTGGAAGGCGACACGGGCTGCCCGCTACAATCCGAGAAACGCCTGTCTCACGAAGTCACTCTCGAGTAGATCTTCACCCGTCCCTTCCATACAGATGCGGCCATTTTCCATTACGTACGCCCGGTCGGCTGTCTCCAGGCTGTGCCGCACGTTCTGTTCGACCAGCAGGATGGTGATCCCCTGTGCCCGCATATCTTGAATGACGCGAAAGATCTCCTCGACCATCAGCGGCGCCAGGCCGTAGGAGGGTTCGTCCAGCATGCATAACTTCGGCCTGGACATCAACCCACGGGCGATCGCCAGCATTTGACGCTCGCCGCCGCTCAAGGTACTGGCCAATTGCCCGGTTCTTTCCTCCAGGATGGGAAAAATCTGGTAGACCTGTTTCAGAGTCTCTTCCTTTTTTTGCCAGGCGCGGAGGGAATACGCCCCCATCTCGAGATTCTCGTACACCGTCATGTCGGGAAACACTCTCCCACCTTCGGGCACGTGAGAGATTCCCAGGTCGACGATCACGTGAGAGGGCAGGCCATCGATCCGCTTCCCCAGGAATTCAATCGTGCCCGAAACGGGAGGCGCAATACCCGAAATGGCATCGAGCAGTGCGGTTTTTCCGGCGCCGTTCGACCCAATCAAAGCCACGATCTCAGATTCACGGACTTCCAGACAAACGTCCCAAAGCGCTTGGGTCGCCTCACAAGGGGTGCAAACATCACATAGTTCCAGCACAGGGTTATTCTCCTAAGTAAGCCTCGATCACGGTTTTGTTGGCTGCAATGCGTTTGGGTGTTCCCTCCGCAATTTTTTGTCCATGATGAAGAACGATGATGCGATCGCAGATACTCATGATCGCATGCATGACATGTTCGATCATGAAAATCGTTATTCCCCGATCTCGAATCTTATGGACCAGCTCCATCGCCCCGGCCAATTCTGTGGGATTCAATCCCGCCATTAATTCATCCAGCAGCAGGAGTTCCGGCTTGGTCGCCAACGCCCTGGCGACTTCAAGACGTTTCTTGTTACACAGGGTGAGGCTGTGGGCCGGGACCTTGCGCATTTCTGACAGCCCTACGAATTCACACAATTCTGAAGCATCTTCGGCAGCTTCCGACATCGACGAGTCATTGGCTGAACCGAAGATCGAACCCAGCAGGACGTTTTCGACGACCGGCATGTTGCCGAATATCTTCACCGACTGAAACGTCCTCGCCACGCCCTTCCGGCAGATTCGATACGGCTGCATGCCGGTGATGTTTTCGGCTTTGAAATTTATGGTTCCGGATTTCGGAACAGCCGCCCCGGACACCAGATTGAACAGTGTCGTCTTGCCCGCCCCGTTGGGGCCGATCAACCCGACGACTTTGCCCTTGGTGATTTTAAAATCCACCTCCGAGACTGCGGCCAATCCGCCGAAATTTTTTGTGACGCCGATACCTTCAAGGATTGGCATGTTGCTCCTCCGGATTTCTTTTCTGCCATTTCTGGATCAGACCCACCAACCCATTGGGCAGGTAAACGATGACGATCAACAAGATCAGGCCGATGGTGAACATGTAGTAATAGGGGAATTTGGTGATCAACAGTTCCTCGAGGATGGCGAAAATGCCGGCACCCAGAACGGGGCCATAAAGTTGGCCCATTCCGCCGAAAACACTCATCAAGACGGGCATGAAGGAATAATGTAATTTGAAAGCGATATATGGATCGACATACGTCCAACGTGTCGCCATGATCGCACCGGTCGCACCCATGAAAACCGCGCTAAACGCAAAGGTTATGGTTTTTAGTAGATTCACATTCACACCCAAATGAGCAGAAGCTTCCTCGGATTCTCCGATGCTCCGCAAGGCCAACCCGAACCTGGAACGCCGGATGAGGTACGTCGTGAGCAGCAGCAACACCAGGATCGTCAGCATGATGTAGTAGATCGTGTTGTTATCGACCAGGATGACGAACCGGCCTCGAGTGCCCGTATACTTGATCTCGTACCACAGGAGCAGGTGCTTGCTGAGTTCCACAAGCCCCAGGGTGAACATGGTGAAATAAACCCCCTTCAACCTCAGCGTCAAAGCGCCGACGAAGAGGGCAAGGATGAAACTGACCACTCCGCCAGTGAGGATGACCAACGGCAGCGGCAATTCCGTGCCGAGGACGGCGGAGGTATAGATGCCAACTCCGAAGAAAGCCGCCGGCGCGAAAGAAATATAGCCGGTCGGACCGGAGAAGATCACCCAACTCACCGTCAGGATGATGTACATGAAGATGCTGGTGAGGAGAATGACGGTATAGGTAGAGGCGTATAACGAAAGTGTGGCAAAGAAAACCAGGAGAATGAACGATGCACCGGCCGGCCACGATGTACGCAGGTTAAGATTTAGCTTGGAAGAATTCATTTCGTTACTTCCCCATGATTCCGGTTGGTTTTAAGAGCAATAACAGGATGAAGATCAGGTAGTACGCCACAAGCGCCAATCCCGGCTCGAAATACGTCACGATGCTTCCGATAAGCCCGAGCGCAAAACCTCCGATATAACTGCCGGGGATGCTTCCCAATCCGCCCAGGGCCACCACGATGATGGCAATGATGGTATACGGCATGCCCATCACCGCATGGACCGGATAGCACATACTGATCAGCATCCCGGCGATGCCTGCCATGGCCGCCCCCAATCCGAAGCACAACGCCAGGACCCGATTGATATTCACCCCCATGAGTCCTGCCGTGGTTGAATCCTGTGCCGCCGCCCGGATCGCTTTGCCCATGCGAGTGCGTGCCAGGAAGAGGTAAAAAACCACGCCGATTACGATCGCAAATCCTGCAGTCACGAGACGGTTGGCGCCGAACAGCGTGCCGGCGATATGGACGGGAAATGCAAGATAGGAATAACCCCGAATCTCGGGACCCCACGTCAGCAAAGCGATATTTTGAATGATGAACATGAGGCCGAATGAGGCCAGCATGGAACTGCTTTCAAAAATAGCCGGCGAGTCAGAGATGGAATGGAGGCGTTTGAACAACGTTTGATGGATGACATAACCCAAGGCGAAAGCGACGGGGGCGCAAACAGCGAGGGACACAAAAGGATTGATGTCAAGCGTTTGAGTAATCGACCACGTGGTCAGCCCGCCGAGCATGATGAATTCGCCGTGGGATATGTTGAGGACTCGCGCTACGCCATACTGCAGGCTGAGACCCATGGCGATGAGCGCATACAGGCCCCCAAGCAACAGCCCTGCGATAACGATATCCAGGATGGTTGTAATCATGTAACCAGCTCCCTTGCGATGATGGGCAGAGAGGCAGGCTGCTTAAAGAACAATCTGACGAGTATGTTCGATGATGAACCGAGGTGCGTCTCTTTAAGCAAGCCTGCGCAGCTGCTCAAGTCAGCCGGTTGGCCACTCCGGCTTTGGATAGATCATCTCTGCAGTCGCCCATTCTTTCGGTCCGATGACCTCGTAGACTCCGTTGTTCCATTGTCCGATCTCGCCCGTGTGGCAATCCTTCGAGAGCAGGCCATTCTCGAAGAAGGTGGGACCCAGAACCGTCTCGAAGGTTTCGGTCGCCAGAACGTCACGTATCTTGGCCTGGTCGAGGGTGCCGGCTTTCTCGATGGCTTGCTTCCATACTTCGAGACCGGCCCAGTACAACGGGTGACCCCACGGATCCTGGATGTCCTCCGGTTGGCCTGTGTAAAGCTTGTCGGCCAGCGCCTGAGCCGCATCCGACTGCTTCGGGCTGAAGGACGTAAAACCCATGATCCCTTCCACCATCGGGCCAAAGGCCGTATGGAAGAACCCGAAATTGACGCCGGGGCCGCCGACCCAGCCTTTGGGGTTGTACCCAAGTTCGATCGACGTTCCCATCGCGGGCATGATCTGATCGGGATACGCGAAGCAGCAGAAGACGTCGGCGCCGGACGCATCCGCGTCCTTGATTATGGGCGACAGATCCGTGATGTCGGGTGGGAGGCTCTTGACGCCGATGATCTCGATCCCTTTCTTCGGAAATTCGATGCCCGCAACACCGGAATACTCGATGCCGTGCAGGTCGGCGATGTACGCGATGTAAGCCGTTGTGGCGCCCTTCTCCTGCAGCAGATCGGCCAGCACCGGCAGCTGGTACCAATCCGAAAAGCTGAGCGTCACGAATAGATACGGCAGGCTGGGGAGTAGTTCCTTGACACTCGTGGCCCCGCCTTCGGCTGTCACTAAAATGTAGCCGTACTTGTTGGCGATCGGGGCCTGGGCGAAGATGAACGACGTTCCACAAGCCGGCCAGAGGAAATCCACTTCGTCCTCGACGATGAGTTTCTCGGTCAGCCTGGTCATCGTACCCACGTCGCTGGTGTCATCGTAGATCAGCATTTCGATGGGCAAGCTCTTGCCCAATTCGTCGACATAGATGCCCCCCGCGTCATTGACCTCCGGGACCCAGGTCTCGTAGACTGGCTTGAAGGCCGAATCCCCAATGATCGCCAGCGGGCCGGAAAGCGGCCGGGCCATTCCAACGACGATTTTATCCTTGGATCGCGATGGGCTGATCTTTCCACAACTTGCCGCCACCAACCCGGCGCCGGCAGCCGCTGCGGTCTTGATGAAGCCACGCCGAGTTATGCCCTTTTTATCGACCGTTTCAATCGGTGGTTTCTGTAGATCTGAAACGATCCCGTCCTTTGCACCCATCATTTCCTCCTTTTGAACAATCAGAGACGACTTTCTCCTCAAGGTGCTTTGCCTGTTGATTCAATCGGCAACGATCTCATACACACGAATAGTTCGCGGCATCCAGATTGAACGGCAAAAATGTAAGATCGAGTGCAATGAGTAGGTGATGGAAAATGTTAATGCCTTACGACTGAGCACGCTCCTCTCTCGGTTAGAATGGTCTTCATGGGGCAACTACACACCATCCGGCGTGAATGAATACAGGCATACCCCACAAAGACTGACACTCATGAGGATTCTCCTTCCCGATCAATTCCGAGTTCTGGAGCCTGTTTCGAGCCACTTGCTTGCGTTTATGCCCTCCACCGGCTCCATTCGGAAATGATTTTCGACTTCCCTTCCAGCTTTTCTCCTTTCTACTCCATGGCTTCGAGTTCGTACACGACTATCGATTCGTTCTTGTCGGTAACCCGGCCGAGTGCCGGGCTTGACGGATCGAAGCTGCTTTCGATCGATCTGCTTTCATGCTTCGAAGCAGGCAGCAAACATACGACAAGAAGGAAAAAACACAGACACGATGGTCCATTTCGACGAACCTGTCATTCGGCCGGGATGCATTCCTACAGCAAGCGAACACAGGAGATGGTCGTTGGATGAGACGTGAAAGGGCACGAACGTAGTTATCGTAACGGGTCATGTCTCTCCCGGTTCGAAAGTTCCTCCTTCGTCGTTACCGACCCGAATCTTCGGCCTATTTATTTGTAAACGCCGTACTCCTTGGCGGTCTCAACCATCGCCTTGACGTTCTCCGCTTTCGCATGATCGAAGAACGCCCCGTTACAGATGATCAGGCCGCCGTCCTTTCCACACGTGTCAATCAATTTCTTGACGTATTCTTTTATCTCTTCCGGAGTTCCCAGGTTCAACATGGCGGAGGGCACGTTTCCAAGGAGACAGGCATTCTTGCCCAGGGTTTTCTTGACGGCCTGCATTTCCGTCAGATCGATCATCCACAAGGTCTTACCTCTGGGTAAGTCCTTCACAACCTCCAGGCGTTCGCTGTATCCGCCTTCGGCAGCGGGAAGCGGGACACAACCGGCCTCGATCAGCCCCAGGATGACCGCCTTGAGCGTCGGCCAGTAGAATTTCTTGAACTGCTCATCGGAGAGGAAACCGTTCGCACCTTTGTGAAGAGGGATGAAGATCAGGGGATTGCCGGTTTGCTGAGATGCCCCGACACCCATACCAATCATCAGCGGCACCAGGGACTCCATGGCCTCGATGAGTTTATCGGGTTGGCGGTAAATGTCGAGCATGACCCCCTTCGTACCCCGCAGGGTGTCCCCGACGACGTCGAAAGGCGCCTTGGTGAAGCCCCCCAATATATTCGGGAAACCGGCCGTTGCCAGGAAGCCATCAGCGCCGCCGATGGCCCCGATCCATTTCAACGCTTCCGCTCCGGCCTCGAACAGCGCTTGATAGGTCGCCTGGACTGGCGGCAAACCGAAGGGAATGAAGTTCAGCGCGACGCCGTACATTTCGAGGATGCCGGGCAGAAACGGCAACATTGGGAAGCCACTCAACGCCCCAAACACACGCGGCAGATATTTACTGGTGAAAAAGCCTGAAGGGTCGCTGATCAGGGCATCGTATTCATTGGCCATCATGTATTCGCCTTCGTTGCACTGGTAGCTGTGCTCCGGCGCGACCCCATGCCCCGGCCAGGAGTAGAGCTTGTAGTCCAGGATTTCATACATCTTCCCTGGGCCGGGTGCGTATGCGCCCCAATGGACATCCGGTTCAAATTCGAGCACGAAGTTCTGGAAGACCTCGGCACATTTGGCGTAGTCGTACATGGCTTCCTGAACGGTCATACCCGCGTTGGTCCAGGGGAACATGCTGGGAAAGATCGTGACCGGCACTCTGTCCGGCAGTTTTTCCATCTGTATGGCATCTTTGAAGCGGAAAATTCGATTCTTGTACGCCTTTTCAGCTTCCGCGGATTGGAATGGAACGGGGTTCCCTCCAGGATCCTTCAGCGTGAGTTTCCCTTGCCACAATCCTTCCTGGACTTCTTCTGCGGTTAATTGTTTTTCCATTTTCCTACCTCCATGGTTCTCTTATGAGGTTCCTACTTGGCGCCGGTCCATTTCTTCGCGAGGTTCACACCGGCCATCGCGTTGTCGCCGTAGGCGTCCGCGCCGGCATACTTGCTGATCTCCTCGTTAACCTGGCCACCGCCAACCATGATATGGACGTTGTTCCGCAAACCTGCGCTTTCGATGGCCGCCACAGTGTCTTTCATGGCGTCAAATGCGAGGGTCAGGAACCCGCTCAGCGCGACGACCTGTGGTTTGAACTCTTTGATCGCATCGACGAATTTCTTTGCAGGAACGTCCACGCCCAAATCCAGGACATCGAAGCCGTTGACATCGAGCATAAAGGTGACGATGTTCTTGCCGATATCGTGAATATCACCTGCAACGGTTCCGATGAGTACCTTGCCAATCTTCTCGCCTGCGGGCATTTTGGCCAACTCGGGCTTAATCACTTCCGTGATCTCGGTCATCATCTCGCCCGCAAGCATTAGTTCTGGCAAGAAGTATGTCCCCTTCTCATAACGCTCACCGACGATGTCCATGGCTTCCCTTGCTGCATCCAGGATTGCCTTGGGGTCCGTACCGTCTTCCACCATTTCCCTGACTAGGCTGAGGGCTTCGTCCTCTTTCATGTCGGCAATGGCATTGACAAGTTTCTTTGACATAATATCCTCCTATTAAGGACGTGATTTGGGGTCCTTGCCCCAGAGCCGCCGGGCAAGTCAATCGATAGTGTCCCTCCTCTCAAATACGCTATCCGGTTTTTCAGACCCCCACTTGATGGGGTTGGTCACGCCAGCAAACTTTCGCATTTTGAAAACGAATCTCAACACTCCTTTCGATTGAACAGGCCTGCCCGATACGCTCGAGTGTAGTTGAGACAATAACGATCCCGACCGAGGAGCATCTGCGTGGTGATCAAGGCCGCCTTCAGTTCGCGATCCATCGGGTCGACGATAGCGCTGTCCAGACCCGCTGCCACGGCCAGAATCAGGAAGACCCGATTGATGTTCGCTCGAGCCGGCATGCCAAACGAGATGTTGCTCAATCCCATACTCATGTGAGTGTCCGGATATTGCGCATGAATGAGCCGCATGGTTTCGAGGGTTATGTTGGCGCTTTCCGTATCGGTCGCCAGGGTCATCACCAGCGGGTCGATGTATACATCCTCGTCCGGTACGCCACAGCTTCGAGAGGCTTGCATCACCTTGTGAACAGCATCGATCCGGCCAGCACAGGTTTCAGGGATACCGCCATCGTCCATCGCCAGCGCAATCACCGGACAGCGGTGCTTTGCAACCAGCGGCAGGATGCCATCCAAACGCCAGGGCTCGCCGCTGATCGAATTGATCATCGGCGTCCGTTCGACGATCTGGATAGCTTCCGTCAAGGCAGCCGGATTGGGGCTATCCAGACAGAGGGGTATATCCACCACGGATTGCACGGTCTCTACCAACCAGATCAGATCTTCCGGTTCGTTACTCTGCTTCGTGCCGGCGTTTACATCCAACCAGTCTGCGCCGGCCTCCGCCTGATCCTGGGCCAGTTTCTGGATGTAATCTGCGTCACGCCCGGCTATGGCCTGGGCCACTCGTTGGCGTGTGCCGTTGATCTTTTCACCGATGATCTTCATGCTTCTCGCTTGCGTTTCTTTTAAAGTCAAGGTATGTGATGGTTTCGCCCGGTGGAGCGACGACGAAATCGTCATCCCAGGGACCATGCAGTAGTTTTTTAGTCAAGGCATTAGATCCGGGGATCTCCTCAAAGCGTAAGTCGAAGCGTGTCGCCGCACGTCGGCAGTATTCACGGTAGCGTTCCAGATCGTACTGGCCGGTGTTGATCAAAGCCAGACGGGTATAGTTGTTGAACATCCTGCGCATAAGTCGTTGAGCCCTTTTTTCTCCGTATCGCTCTACAATGCGGTCATACTCACTGAATGGACTGTCGCCTACTTCGATCCAGCCCTTGGTGAGATAGTAGGTGCCTGGTTCGGAGTGGTACTGCTTTTTATAGGCCTGGTCCGAACCCAGAAAGATCGCAATACAATCATCGACTTTGGGCACGACCAGTGTGCAGCCGTTGGCATGCAAACCTACAACTGCCTGGGAACAGAGGCCGTAACCGAGGAGGATCGTGTCGAAGGAAGCCGCCGCGGCGTCGATGGTCTCCTGCAAAACGGACCGCAGTCGTGACGGATTGATGTGCAGACCGAAATCCAATACAGAACACTCCATGCCTTCGCATAAGTGTGCCTGCAGTTCCTCGGCCACCGTCGCACAAGCGACGATCTTGGTTCGTCCAGCCTTGCTGATACAAATCCCTCGAGAATCAATGGGCGGCTAGCAAAATGGATTAACCTATTATACACTTATATAGAGAAGTTATCAAATTAAGCGCATTGGGGCATTGACAACGGAAAACGATTTATATATATATTTATACATCCCTGAATGGAGCTTTTTTTGTCCGAAGAACAAATTTTGTCCATCGACCGCGACTCGTATGAACCGGCGTACGCCCAATTGGTGCGCATCCTTTTGAGTCAAATCGCGTCCGGGGAGTTCCGGCCGGGTGACCGCCTGCCCTCCGAAGCCCAACTCTGCGAGCGCTATGGCGTAAGTCCGATGACCGTGCGCCGCGTCATCAACATCCTCACAGACCAGGGCGTAGTCATCGCCGAACAGGGACGCGGCACTTTCGTCAGACCGATGGAATTGAGTACCGCCACGTTCAACCTGGACTCCCTACAGCGGTTTTTTCAAGACGGCAGCCAATCCAAGGTAAAAATCCTTGAGGCGAGAATTGCCCTCGCCACTGAACGGGTTGCGGATAAGCTGGCCGTCGCCGTTGGAGACCGGACCGTCTTCATGCGCCGCTTGATCTACCAGGACGCACAGCCCGTACTCCTGCACCGCGAGTACGTAATCTATGACCCCACACGTCCCATTATCGAAACCGAGATGGAGATCACAGAGCTTCAAGGCCTCTTCAGCGGGGGCGGTGGTACCGATCTAAAGCGGGGTGACCTGGTGATCGACGTGACCAGTTTGACCTCCGAGGAAGCCGCCCTGCTCCAATCGGAAGTTGGAACGCCCGCATTTCGTCTGGAGCACATCTTTTACGATTTCGACAATGGACCGGTAAGCTGGGGCTGGTTCATTTGCAGCGGTGAACGCCTGCGATTTACCGCCGTCATCGGAGTTACCGATTAGGAAGGCAGCGCCCCATGGTTGATAATGACCTGCGCACCAAGTTGATCAACTCGATCTCCAACCTCCAGGAAGAAACCGCCCTTGCCTTCGTACAGGAACGCATCACCAGAGGCGACGACCCGATCGCGATCATCGACGACTGCAGTAGAGGCATGCAGCTGGTCGGAGAACGTTACGAGGCCGGCGAGTATTTTCTGGCAGGTTTGATCATGGCCGGAGAGATCTTCAGCCAGGTCATGGAATGGCTCCAACCCATCGTTGTAAAGCAAGTGACAGGGAAATCAACCGGCCGCATCCTCGTCGGTACGGTTCAAGGAGACATCCACGATCTGGGAAAAAACATTCTCACCATGCTGCTGAGTTGCCACAGCTTCGCCGTGCACGATCTCGGCGTCGACGTTTCGCCAAACATCTTTCGCGAGCAAGCTTCCGAATTTAAACCTCACATCGTAGGTTTGTCCGGTTTGCTGACCAGTTCCTACGACTCGATGCGTGAAACGATCGCCCAGATTCGTGACGGTGGCTATCGAGGACCGATCATCATCGGCGGTGGCCAGATCACCGAAGAGGTCAGCCAATACGTGAAAGCCGACTCCTGGGCGACCGATGCCATCAGCGGCGTGGAACTGTGCCGGCGGTTGATCGGCGGGCAGCCGACTGCGTCCTGACTTCCCTCACGGCGTGCCCAGACCGAGATGTCTCACCCCCTTGCAGCTTCCAGACACGGAAGCCCCGGTATATTTGAATCCAATCAGACGACTCGATTGAACCCATACGGAACTCAACAAGAGGCTTTCGCAGTCTGAGCGAGAATCGACCTGTGGGATTTGAGTCACTGAGGCAGTGCTTGTTCGGGACGACTGAAGAGCAGCACTCGGGTCAGAAAAACGAAAACTACAACGGCTGCAATGGCGAAAATCGTAAATTCATATCCAAGCGGGGCCAGCAGCGATACCGTTACCCAATGCAGCAGAATGATCGATGTTCCATGCAGCCGTTGGGGGAAATTTCGATAATGGACGAGGGCCGTCAACCCGACCAGGTTCCAACCGTACAGGGACAAGTATGCGTGTGTCTGTAAAAGGAAATTTCGACCCGGGACTTCCTTGGGGGCAAATATACTCCACAACACCAATAGAACCCCGGTTAGACCCGTCGTGACAAGGAAAACCATTCCGGATGTCAGAAATCTCTTTTCCTCGACTCGTCCCCAGGTGCTCGCACGGAAAATGTAGTATACGATCAGCACGTCGATCAGAAGCACCGTCGCGACGATGAATTCGGCTATCGGGATTCCGAGGATGATGAACACGAAAAAGATAATGACCCCCAACGTGACGATCCAGAAGGAGGCGATGCCCAGGACGGATAACAATGAGCGGCGAATGTCCTGTGTCATGGAAAATATCATGGCGAACGTAGCCAGTGAGATCGGAAACGAAAATCCCAGATAGAAGTCATCCAGAATCAGGTAGGGTAAATTCAATACGTGGAAAATTTGATTGTCGAGCATAACACCTGTACAAATCAGAAGTCCCAGGGAAAGGCAGAGGATTGCTGCGTGGTGAAACTTACTCGACAGCGGGACGGAGCTCTTGAAAAAATCACTCGGAAAAAAGGAGAATTTGCGGATGCGAATCGATTCTACGACAAAAGCCAAAAAGAGAGAAAAAACGGAGGCAATCAGATAGAGGTTCAGAAACGCAGCGATGCTGAACAATAACGATCCTGCGAAGAAAATCCATCCCCGCCGGGTTAACCTGGACTTGCCTTCCGTAAAATAAAGCAGGATGGTTCCCCCGCTCACCAGGTTGAAGAAGAAAACGTGTAAGCGCTGGAATTGAAATGTGTCCTCGCGCGGCGTCTCAATAATCGCCGATTGCCCCGGAACCATGAATCCGGCATACCCAAAAATGAACCCGGCAACGATCAGAATCCAGATGATCGTTTTCGGCTTGATTCCCATGGCGATTCACCTCATGCTGTGATCGGGTAAAGCAAATCGATTTATATCATTTTTCCGATCCGCTTTGCCAATATCTTCGCCCTGGTAGCATACAGGATCATCGTCCGTTTGGCCATGTTGTCTATCACTTGAACGCTGAGGAATTGTTCTTATAAAGAAAAGACGCTTCCTCGGGCGCTTTCCGGCATTCAAGTGGCGAGGTCCTTGTCCTGAGTCCGTCAAGGCGAAGGATCCTCAGGATGATGGCAAGCAAGAAAGCCTCCGTTCTGGAAGCCTTCTCCTGCAGCCAGGTTGAAGTTTCGGACTGCATCATTCAAGGGCCGCCGATGATCGTTCCGTTGAAACCCAATTTCGCTAAACTTCAATATTCGATCTCGGTGACCCTGGCAGACAAAGAGAAAAGAATGCCATCATGAATCAATCAGGAATTGTTGTTGAAACAGACAGGTAAACCGCCCCTTACTGCTCACTGGATCAACCGCTCCTCGATCAGGTCTGCGACACCTGCGAAATCGTCCAAATCGAAAACGGGTATGGCAAGCGACAACTTACGATCGGTTGCCAGTGCGAACAGCTCTTCCGGAGAGCAAAACATCGCGGAATTCATCTCTTCCCGCATCACCTCGATTCGGTTCACCCCCTCCAACCGGTAGCCGTCCGTCAGCACGACATCGACCTCGCCGAAGCCTCGAACCACCTCTTCCAGCGGCAGTTCCTGCTGCAGCCTGCGGATGGTGACGATTTGATCGGGAGCGGAGATGATGACCTCATCGGCACCGCTCTGTGCGTGCAGCCAGCTATCTTTTCCCTCCCGGTCAATGCTGATACCTGGATGAACGTGGTGCTTGACCGTTCCGACCCGATATCCACGCCTCTTCAATTCACGCAGTAATCCTACGAGGAAGGTCGTTTTCCCACTACCTGGACCTCCCACGATAGATACCACAACGGGTTCTTCCATGTGCTGCCTCTCATCCCTGTTCAAGGGCACTCTACTTGGCTGCGTGTCCATCCTTGTTCCTCTCACCCGTCTACAGGACTTCAGGTGAACGCAAGCTGACGATCCGGATCGACGCGGCGTCATCTTCATAAGACTGCGGCAGCGAGTTTTCAACCAGATATGAGCCGATGATGCCGGTAGGCTTACAGGATCAAAACCTCCTGAGTGTCGATCAAGCTGCGCTTAACGGATTGGACAGGAGCTGCGCCTCACAAATCGTTCCCTGCTCCAAATATTCGCATCCTTCCGGAATCGAGACGATCGCCGTCGCAAATGCCATCATTTGAAGCCTGCTCTTCAGGTCAACCTTTTCGAATTCGAGCATTCCTTCGCTGCGTCTGAGCGTGCCGTAGACGAACTGCGTCCAATCGATCTGTCCACGGAGCTCATGCCCCAAACGGACCGGAATGGTCGGCAGGGACGGCTGCGCATGCCCACCCATCTTCAACAATCCGGGAAGAGCAAGCTGCAGAAAAGCCATCTGGTTGGAAGGCGGGCCGCCGGGCAAGCAGAAAACGGGCTTCCCATCCAGAACTCCAAATCCTACGGCCTTTCCCGGACCGATTCGCACGCGGTGGTAAACCTTTCGCCAACCCATGCGTACAAGCACTTTGACGATCAGATCGCGATCGCCCTTCCACGCACCGCCGCTGGTCAGGATTGCGTCATGCTCTGTGAACAGCGATTCCAGCGCTAAATGCAGCTGGTTCTCGTCGTCCCGTGAGACTGCCGTAGAGACCTGCATACCGTATTGGCTGCACCAGGCGGCCAACGCTACCAGATTACTGGCATAGAGTTGAGCTGCACCGAGAGACTTGCCCGGCGCGACGACTTCATCCCCCGTGGCCAGAATACCCACACGAGCGCGCGTTACAACAGGTACGCGCTGGCAACCCGCAGCAGCCAACAGCCCGATGGTCTCCGGCGCCAGGACCTCTCCGGCCTCGACCAACACCTGGCCCACATATACATCTGCTCCGCGCGGCATGATATTGCGGCCGGGTTCGGCGTCGGCCAGCGCCAGGATCTCACCCTCTTCAAGGCGAGCAAATTCCTCCGCCAGCACGGCCGTTGCACAATCCGGGATGGGAGCTCCTGTTAGAACGCGGACCGCATGCCCCGTTGTAAGCTGGCCTGCCCATGCTTCGCCAGCAGCAGCCCTGCCCAGCAGGCGCAGACGGACCGGGTTCTGCTCGGTGGCCAAATGGATATCTTCGGACCGGATAGCGAATCCATCCTTGAGAGAGACATCGATGGCGGGCGATTCGATGTCGGCACGAACAGCCTCGGCCGCAATTCTTCCAACCAGTTCAGCCAGATCGACCTCGACGGCCGGCAGTGGGCCGATGGCCGCCAGCGTCTTTCCCAATGCTTCAGAATACGAGATCAAATCGCATCCTCTCCAACCGGATCCCTGCCCATTAAAAATGTATTTACGATCCAGTCAACAAATTCGTCCATTTGCTCGAAGTCGAAAACAGGTATGGGGATATCCAGCGCAATATCGCTCACGACAGCGGACAGCTCATCCGGATCGCAGCGCAATTTCTTGCTGTGGGCGGATCGCAGCACTTCCACCTTCGGCCATATTTCCCAATGATAGCCTTCGGCAAGAATCACGTTCATCTCGGGCATTCGCCGGACCAGCTCGATCAGCGGCGGATCTCCCCTGACTCTTTTCACTGAACCGATCTTTCCCGGGGAAGCAATAATGACATGCTCACTTCCCGCTTGGGCATAACGCCAGGAATCTTTCCCAGGGATATCAAACTCGAAGTCGGAGTGAGCGTGATGCTTGATCGTTCCGACACGATATCCGCGTCCCTGCAGCCGTGGAATCGTCTCTTCAATCAACGTCGTCTTGCCAGATCGTGAACTACCCACAAAACAAATCACTTGCGGCCATTCCGGATTATCTTTTAGATCCGTTTTCATCGCTTCATTCTCATTTAAACAACACAAGCATGACGATCGTCACGAGACTTGTCACGACCATGGGCAGGTCGAATCGTCCTTTCCTGACCGGCAGACTACGCGTCCGCTCTGGCGAGAACGCGCGCGCTTCGGCCACCAGTGTGATTTCGTCCGCCCGCCGCAGCGCATTGGCGAAAACCGTCACCATCAAGAGCCGTATCGCACGCAGCCTCAACCGGCGGATTCCGCCGCGCATCTGCAGCGTGTGCCAGGCATTACGAAACGACTGCATCAGGGAAGGCAGCAAATTGACGGCCACACCCATCGAGAAACCTAACCCTTTCAACCCTATCCGCTCCAGCAACCCGGCAACCTCGCTTATCTCGACCGAGGCGGTGAACCACATCACGGCTGCCAGCATGATTCCAGCCCGCATGGCCATGGCCAGGCCAGTTTGCAGGCCCTCATTGGAGTACGCGATTCCGGCCAGTGTGGCGTCCACCTCCCCATTCCAGAGCGTATTCGGCAGGATCAGGACTGCGAGGAAGATCAACCAACGCCAACGCAGTAGCCGCTTCATGGCGGGTTTGAATTCGGCCAGGCCCACCATCAGCAGGATGACCAGAACAACCGCCAGGCCCACGCTCGTTAGCTTGATCGAAGCGAGAACCAGGCTGATGAACACGGCCAGACGGCCGAAGGTTCCGATTAGCGGTTGAGGCATCGCCTCAGACCACGTTTTTCCGTCCTCGTATGTACTCACGGATTGACGTGCAGCTCGGAAAGCATGCGAACGTTCATCTTGCCTTCCTGATCGGGCAGCACCATGCGGAAGGTTCCATCGTCGGCCGTGAGCGGACCACCTGCCTGTCCGTACGCCACCAGGGTATTCTCAAGCATCGCCAGATCGCGATCGTAATTAATGCTGTAGCCATCCGACGCAACCGCCTGGACGGCACTCACCGCAGACGGATCATACCCAGCCTGCTCGAGCAGAGTCTTGAGTGTAACTCCGGTGTATTCCACCCCATTGAACGAAGCCGTGGCAGCAGGCATGGCCTGCAGCTGTTCCACCGTGTAACTCTTTTGCGGCTGATCACCGCTAATGGTCAGCTCTGTCGCGGCCGGAACCGAAGTACTGCTGCATGCAGCGAGAAGAAAGACCAGTAGAAATACGGGGACGAAACGCTTGCCGACTGACATTGAAGCACCTCCTATTTTGTTATCTAACGTTATTAACTTCTGGTATGCTGCGGCGGAGGCGGCCCTGGAGGGCTCGGGCGATCTCCCACGCCGTCCAACCTGCCAGAAATCCCGTCACCAGATGTAGTAGAGCATAAAGTCCGACAACCACCCAGGCAGCCGTCATGGATAAACCAAAGATCTGCAGGCTGCGCTCCACGAGCAGCTCCCAGACGAAAACCATCCCCTGCCCGGCCATCAACCCCTGTGAGAAAAATGGATGGACCAGAGTGTAGAGAACGCTTAGCGATCCTGCTGCGAGGAAGCTTACGCGGCTGGGCCGTCCAAACAGCGTAAGCACGAGCTCGGCCATGAGGGCTTCCATCAGAATGGCGATCATCGGCCAGATCACAATTCCTCCCAGGCTCAGCATCTTCAACAGTGCTGCAATCACGCCCAGAAAGAACGTCGACCCGACACGCGGCACGTAGTAACGTCCCACCAGCACGACCATCAGTCCAATCGCGCTCAGCAGCATGCCCGTCATCGGCAGATTTAGTGTGTGAAAGAGGGATCCCAGGCTGATCTCGACGCCCCCCCAAAGCGCACCGAAAATTCCAAGTAATACCAGTTCGCGGGTTGTGAAGCGCATTTTCATATTCCTTTCTTTAGCCGGATTGCATCGATAGGCGTCCGCGCAAGGGATTGATAAGTCCGCCGCACGCTCCCTTTGCGGGAAAAGAAATGTTGCCTCCAGTATTTGACCTCTTCCTCGACGCCGTACCTAGTCATGCTGCCTCCGTCTCAGGCGGCCATCAAGCCGGATCCGGCCTTGCTCCAGAAAGATGACCCGCCGTGCGTATCGATAGACCACCTTGTAGTCGTGGGTAATCAGCAGAACCGTCGTTCCCAGAGAATTGAGAGACTTCATAAAATCCATGAGTTGTTCCATGTGAGCCCAATCCTGGCCGAGCGTTGGCTCATCCAGGATGACCAGCTTCGGGCGAAGCGCAAGGCATGCCGCCAACGCCGTGCGCTGCTGCTGCCCGGCCGAGAGTTTGCAGGGCTGCCGCTCGCGCAGTTCGAGCAGATCCATCTCCTCCAGAGTTTGCAAGTGAATATCGGCCCGGAATTTGCCGAAGTTCAGGGGACCTAATGCGACCTCGTCCTCGACGCGGTCCGTCAGCAACTGGTCGCTCGGATTCTGGAAAAGCAGCGCCACATCGAGCCCGCCTCGAGGCGAGCGGCCATCCTGGAAGATAACGCTGCCGGCTCTGGGTTTAAGTAAACCTGATGCGACGAGCCCGAGCGTCGACTTGCCGGCGCCGTTATCGCCGACCAGCGCGACAAACTCACCCGGATAGAGCTTGATGTCGATATCCTGCAGGATCTCGCCCGTATCGTATCCGGCGTGAACCTTATGCATGGCGAGCAGAGGAGCACGTCCATTGGGAATTGGACCATTTGGCTCGAGAAGCTTCTCCCATCCGACAGGCGGCTCCCTGGTCGGTCGCCGCAAGCCAAGCAGGCGCAGCATGCGGCGGTCGGATAAGACCTGCGACGGTATTCCGTCAGCGATGATGTGCCCGCGATCAAGAATGACGGCGCGATCGGCAATACGCAACGCTTCGGCCAGTCTGTGCTCAATAAGCACGATGGTCAGCCCCCATTCCTGTCGGATCCTCTCCAACGTGGCGATCAGCATTTTTGTCCCGGGCACGTCGAGCGAAGCAGTGGGCTCGTCGAGGATCAGAACGGAAGGACGCATCGCCAGCGCACAGGCTATTGCCAGACGCTGCTTCTGGCCGCCTGAGAGATGGGCTGGTTTGAAGGCGTGCATCCCATCTAATCCGACGGTTTCAAGCGCCCAGTCCACGCGCTTCCGCACCTCAGATTCAGGCAGCCCGAGGTTGCGCGGTCCGAACGCCACCTCGTCATCGACCCGCAGGTGTAAGAGCTGGCTGCTCGGATTTTGGAAGACGATCCCGATTTTACATGCGAGTTCCGCAATTGAGCTGGAAGCGACTTCAACGCCCTCCACCCGAACCACTCCGCTCATTCTGGCCGGGAGAGCATGCGGAATGAGGCCGGTGAGTACATGCGCCAGCGTGCTCTTCCCACAGCCGGTCGGCCCGGTGACCAGCAAACACTGTCCGCCGGGTATCTTCAAGCTGACATCCTCCAGGGCCGGGCTTTTGTCATACTCTACGGTCAGGTTTTCGATTTCGATCATCAACATTCATCACTTGCTTCTACGATGGGCCGGCGCCAACCCACCCTCGGTCTATCCGTCCGTATAAAACAAACTCACCAGATGAGAGCCTGGCGAGTTCTTCGTTCCTGTCCAGTCTCTCCTTTCCAAGTCCACCCTGCCTCGCAGGGCTTCGGGAGGCCTGCCTGTTTCCAAGGCTGACCTTTTCCCCAAGGCCTGGGCGATCAACGCCCGGTTTCAGGGACCTCGTCTTGATCGAGGTTCGCCCGCAGCTTCATGCCGAATTGGTTTAGAGGCTGCGGATCGGAGATTCAATTGGATATCTATGCGCTATTTCGTGTGTTTTCAAACCTCCAACAGCGGATCACATTCGTCAATTTGTGAAATTACTCGTGTTGTCGATTCCGATCCTCTCACCCCGCGAGTGGATCACCGTGACGAGAAATAATTCGGGACAATCAGAGATCCTTTTCTGAATCAAACTGGTCGGGATAGGTAAGGTCCACGCGCAACTCTCGCAGATATTCCCCGTCTTCCCGCGGTTCCATGACCGATGTGCAAATTGCAAGTTCGACAGCCAGGCCATCCAACAAAGGAATATCGCGAACGTGGAACTCCAGATACGAGAGATCGGTATCGAGATGGTGATCATGTACACCTCCATCATGAAGCCGATCGAGCACGCCAGAAATATCATCTCCGAACACTTTTGCTGTTTTAAAGAAGAAATCCTTTCCCGAGAATTCAGCAAGAGCGGGTGTAGGGGCATGGAAATCCTGCTGGTACACCTGCCCGGTATGTTTGTTCTCAAGCGAGCAGTAATGAATACCAATGGTCAAATTTTGCTTAAGTGCAAATTCGAGCAGCTGCAGGCATTCTTCTTCACTCCCGGCGATCGGAAGCCCCCCTGCATACCAGTAGTTGTACAACACACGGTAGGGAGGGTTCTTGATACGGTATCCCTTCTCATGGAAGGTCCTGGCATTATTGAAGGGAAAGCAGAATTCCAACAGGTTGATGCTCGAAATCCCAATCCGTTCCAGTTCCAGCAGAATCTCCTTCATGCGCTCCAGCGTGCCGGGAAGCACCGGCATCTCGACCATCACGGAGGGAATATATTCCATCGCCTGCGCGATCTGATGGAGCGTGTGATTTTGATCCTCGAGCCTCTCGTGCAGCCGGATGCTGTAGCGGATCTCATCCAAACCGGCATCACGCAGCGCGCATAAAGTCTCATCGTTCGTGAGATCTCCCGCCGTATAAAGCCTGATATGAGCTTCCGGGAATCGCTTCCGGGCACTTTGGAAAAACGCTATCGCCTGCTCTGCATGAAGCAGCGGCTCGCCACCCGTTAAAGCGATGCAATCGAGCCTCTGGTCTCGTTCCGAAATGGCATCCAGTTCCTGAATGCAATCCCGCGTGTTGGCGGTGTAGTAGTCGTACTGCTCCTGATTCGGGTTGAAGCAGTAGAAGCAGTTACGACTGCACTGCAGCGAGAGGAAGAACGTCGCTGTGCCGACACCCGTCCGGCAAGCGACACATGCCGGCGAGATTCGGTTCAGGTAGATGCTCTTGCCATCATTGCGAACTGTCGCGCCGCTCGCAGCAAGATACTCGCGGGTCAACATCTGAGCCCGTGGATCCTGCGCGTCCTCCATCTCGACACCGGCCTTTTCGACCTGGTTTTTGAAGTCATCGAAAATATCGAGGTAAATGCCTGCATACGCCGTGAAGGCCGGGTTCTTGATGTTTTGGACAGTCTTTCGATTGACAGGTATCAGCATCGTTTTTTTCCGAATTCAGCCCGCTCAAGGTTTATTGTAAGGAAAAGGAGACTGCCGCATCCCGTAAGGATTCTCCCGGTGCGATTTACAAAGCATGCACAGGTTATCCCGAGTCTCCGCGACAATCGGCGTCCCGCATCTCACACAGCGTCTAATGTACTCCTGGCATATCACATTTCCGGAATCGTTGAAAAAGACGTAAGACAGGTCAGGATCAAGCGCAATATCTATGGCATTAACCGGACAAATTCGTGCGCAGAGTTCACACCCGATACACATTTGAGGCTTGAATATGAAGCGGAACTCCTTTTCATTTCGCTCCCGATAAATGAGCGCCTCCGTCGGGCAAGTACGTGAACAGTTGCCACAAGCGGTGCATTCTTCTGAAATCGAAAGCCGGAAGAAACCCCGGGCCTTGATCGTTGACGGGTTATCGGTCGAATTCGATCTATAGAGACGGCCGAGGGCATCCACGATTCTCTTCCGGTCAGGGTTCAGGTGCCGCCCTGATGCGGTTTCCTTTCCCACCTCGCCGTTCCCCGGCAGTCTGCCAAGTAGTGTGGAAAGCCGGAAGATTTCACGGCGGGTGAGAGGAGGATTCTCCGCGTCCCATACTGCTCTCGTCGGCCCCACTCTCCCTTCGGGATCGTACAGCGCTGAGAGCACGTCAGCTTGATTCCACTGATCCAGAATCGATTTTATCGATTCCAGGCGCTCTTCGATCACGGGCTGAAGCGCGCGGAGTTCACAATCCTTGCAGTGGTCGAGCCGCAGGATGACTGCTTTCAAACCCGAGGTGCCGAGCTGCAGCAGCCCCCCAACCCCAAATGCTGCCAGGCAGCCCCGGATGGAAATGCCGACTTCGCTCCCTTGCGGACCCGTTTCGGGTTTGGGATGATGCTCGCAAAGGACGTCGATAGAATGACCTGATGCGCGAGCAGCGCACTTCATCAACGGGGTGACGACGTCGTGAGCTTGGATTGCGCCCGTTGGACAGACCGGCAAGCAGGCTCGGCACATCAGACACGCTTCTAACTCGATTCCCGGCGGGTTCTGATTTCCGATTGCGCGCGCCGGGCAAACATCGCGGCAAGCCTGACAGTGCGATAATTGATTTAGACCGCGGAGGCAGCGCGCCGGATCAATTGCAATCGGAGAACTTCCGAACGTGTCTAGCTTAACAAGTTCCGATAGTAATTCCATCGAATCCCGTTCCTGTAGGTTGGGCACCGTAAAGCAGTTCCAACTCGGTCAAAACACCCCGCAGCAAGAACGCCGTCCCGTGATAGAAGTCCGTACGGGCGTGGAGCACCATGAGGTCGCACCAATCTGGGGCCCAGCGGAGTACGTGAGCCGAAAGGAAATCGCGCTGGGCTGTCATGAGCTCCTCATATCGCTCCCAATCTTCAGCGTGACAGGCCTCCAGAGCCAAGGAGGCAAGATGCGCAAGAAAAGAGAGTTCCAGGGCGATGTGATCATCCGGCTCCCGACCTTGTTTCTCTGCTGCCAGTCCGAACCTGCGATACCAGGCTCTTACTTCCAAGGTTTCTTTTTGAAACAGCATCCGGTCTTCGTTGAAATACACCGATTCCCATGGCGGCGTCGTAAATTCATTTCCCCCAACTAGCAGCTGAGTGTAGTCAATTCGAAGATCCAGCAACCGATCTTCGTTTTCCGCCGATCGCATTTCATCCGACCAGCGTGCGAGCTGCTGCAGCCCGGTGACGACATCAGGCTGATTCATAGCGAATGGTGCTTCGTTGAAGAGTCCTGGTTCGCTTAGTTCTGCTATCCAGTCAGGTTCCGGTTCTGTGTAGAGGATTTTGCTGATCAATCGGAGAATGAGAATTTCACCCGTCAGGTTCGTTTCCCATTCGGTTTGCCGATAATCCGGTTGACTCATTTTTTCACCTCTTCAGGTCTGGAAGACTGCAATCCAACGCCGGTTTTTAAATTGCGCCGCCTGGATAAAAGAATGATCTCATCTCATTCATAATCCGGGCGGCGAACTCGGAGCAGTACAGAGGCTGCTCGATTAAAAAGCTGCCATTTTGTCCGCTCCTGCTCCGAGTTAAGGCAGACCGATGCGAACCCTGGTTGCATAGAACAGAAACCGGCTCAAGATTTCCGAGAGCAGCACGATCGAAAAACCGCCAATCGTCAGTGTCGCTAAACGCGTCTGCCAGACACGCCTTCCGGCGGAGCGGTAGAGCAACGTTCCCAGGACACCTGCGCCGACGAAAACCAACAGCAAACGCAGCAGCAGAATCACGCCGTAGCTGGTGAGAAGTTCTTTCAAACTGCTTCCGGACGCCGCCGCTGCATTCCCGATCTCCGCCAGGTACACCGGTAGGGCTACAAATTCCACCCCGACCAGGACAACTGCCAGGATTCCATACACGCCGAGGACTTCACTCAGCATTGTTCCACGTTCTCCCTCTTCAACATCTGCGCCACGCTGGAGTACGCGGTGGCGTATGACCAAACCCGTTCCTGCGAGGAAGATGCCAAGCAGGAAGGCAGCCGTGAAGAACGAGATCATCGTTTCAACGTGATCCCATGCAGGTTCCGTGGGAATCATGTAGACACGCGACATCGAGTAGATCATCGATAGGCCGAGCAGGCCGGCAATCACAGCCAGCACATTTCGCAGGCCGGAGGAACCCTTGCGCGCCCATTGCAACAGACTGTAGATGGAACCGAACACGAAGAACGCCGAGGTGAAGGTGATCTCCCTGCTGAGCCATGAAGAACCGAAATTGGAAACTGCACGATAGGCACGTAGTGGTGACCCCAGGTGGAGGAATGAAATCAGCATCCCCAAGCCGAGAATCCCCATGATGGCGACTCCGAGCAAATCCGTAAGACGGCTCGTTTCGTCTTTCATCCGGCGGACGAGGAACGCCCGGGTAATCTGAAGCACGACGAACCCGCCTGCCGCCATCTGCGCCAGCAGTGTAAAACTTATCAATGCCCATTCACGTGGATTCATCTTAAAACTCCTCCGCTAGATCTATAATCTTTCCGACCTTGCTTCCGGTTTCTTGGGATGCCCGGTACGGAGTGAGTACGAAAGAAGGGCTGGTAAACTTCGCGTCCGGCAGAGGCGCCATTTCGTCCAGATTGCCGTATTTCGCCCGGAGATCGCTCAACTCGCCGAAATCCAGCGCCCGCGTGACACACGCGTCAACGCAAGCCGGATTTTCGCCTACCGCAAGCAGATCTTCACAGAACGTACACTTCGTCATCACGCCCAGATCCGACCGGTAAGCCGGGGCAGCATACGGACAAGCCCATTCACAATAGCGGCACCCCAGGCAGATGTCATCGTTGACCAGTACGATGCCATCATCACGCTTGGTCATCGCTCCTGAAGGACAGACATCCACACAGATCGGATTCTGGCAGTGCATGCATGAGGTGGACAATGCATAAGTGAAGATCCCGTTCGGGACCATGACGTTATCCTGCATGACCCAGTCCCCGCCGCCGTATTCGATCACCCTGCGCCAGATAACGTTTCCCGGCAGGTCGTTCTTGTCCTGACAGGCTATCTGGCAGGCTTTGCAGTCGATACAACTGTTGGCATCAAAGTAAAAAGCATATTGCTTGGCCATTGATCATGCCTCCTTGATCGGCACCCGGTGCGGCCAGGTGTAATCCGCTTCCAATGCTGGTCCGTGCCACTTCTCCACCCGCACTATGGTTGTATTCCATGGTTCTTCACCCTGCCCGGTCGGATGCGTACCGCAAAGAGAATTGGTCGCTCCCGCCTTATCCACACCCAGTGCATCGTCATACTCGACCCATGCACCTTCACCCAGGATCACAACGCCTGGGGTCGTCCGTGTGGTTACGATGAGCGGGCGGATGACCGTGCCGTGCGGGCTGGAGATCTGAACCGTATCGCCATGTGCGATACCCAGCTCCTCGGCGTCGATCGGGTTCATCCACAGGCCCTGCGGAAACGCCTTTCTCAATTGGGTGATGTTATCGAAGACCGAGTGGCTGCGGCGCATGTAGTGCAGCGTCACCATCTGGAACGGATATTCGCCTTTGACTCTTTTATCCCAGTCTTCGAACGTCGCCTGATAGCCCTCGATCGGGGGGTTGTATTGAGCGATGGGCGGAAGGGTGCTGAAGCCGTAGGCCGCAATCTTGTCCGACAATGCCTGACAGTAGATTTCAAGCTTACCGCTTGCCGTGGACAACGGATTGGCCTCAGGATCCTCGCGGAAGGCAATTCCGGGGGTGAAGGTATAGCTGTCACCGGGGCTGCGTTCAACCTGATAGAGACCCTTTTCCTTGAACTCACTCAGGGTGATACGACCCTGTTGAGGGTCTCCTTCGACACCCATGGCTTGGATATCCTCAGCCGTGATCGTCACGAGCGGTTCATAACCCGAACCATCCTTTTTGATGACACTGGCACCTGCCAACTGATTGAACGTCTGCTGTTGGGGTGTGATCGAGTAGATTTCATCCGGATCCAATCCCATTCGCTTGGCAAGCTCACGCTCAAACCAGTAGCCGCAATCCTTTGCCTCATACAAGGGAGGAATGACCTGACTATAGAAGAAAAGTATCTCGGGGTTTCCCGTCAGGAAGCCCCCGGCTTCATCTTCCCAGGGAGTCGTATCGGGCAGAACGACATCGGCATACTTGGAGCGAGTCGACAGCACGATATCAGATGAGACAACGAACTCTACGCTTCGATAGGCTTCGATGCCTTTATTAATGCCAGCCACCTGGTTCAACGCATTTCCGCCGCTGCTGGGTGTCACGGTCCATATCATACGGACATCGCATGGAATCTTCCCGCGCACGGTAGCCGTGAATTCCTTATTCAAAATCGCATCCCACATCTCTTCGTAAGCACACGCATAGAAATCCGTATCTTCGGGGTAACCGAAGGCGTAACCGCTTCCACCGCGTGGAAAGAGAGGATTACCGAGCGATTTCAAACCCGATCCTCCGGGCTTGACCAATGATGAACCCCCGTAACTGGCCGAGCTGTGATAGTTGTTACATACTGCGGCACCGTCAAGACCGACATTTCCGGTCATCCAGCCAACCGTTAGGAAAGCCTGAACAAATTGCTGTCCTTTTTGGGTTCTAGCGGGAGCGGCGCCCCCGATAAAGATCGCTGGTTTCGTCCGTGCGAACTCCTCAGCGAACTGGCGGATGGTGCGCGGATGCGTGCCGCTGATTTCCGAAGCCCACTCCGGCGTTTTCGGTACACCGTCGTAGGTGCCGAGGACGTAATCCTTGAAGTTCTCTTTCGGATCCGCCCCCTCGGGCATGTGTTGGGCATCAAACCCAACCGCGTATTTGTCGAGGAAATCCTGATCCTGGAGATTGTTATCAATCATGTGGTAGGCCATCCCGAGCAGCAGGGCTGCATCGGTGCCCGGCCGGACCGGGATCCATTCATCGGCAAGGACCTGCACGCTGTTGCTGTGCAGCGGACCGACGAAGACGAATTTCGCACCCGCGTTTCGCGCTTGCAGGTAGTTGTAGGTCGGATCACCGGCGCTGCTCCAGGCTGGATCGGAACCCCACAAGACAATCAAACTTGCCTTGCGATAAGTCATCCGATCAGGTGCTGATAAATTCAGATTTCCGGCCATCAGCGCGCTGGGTTGAGGCCAGGCTCCCGCCGAGCTTACCCCCCAACTCTGCATCGCCCCACCAAGAGCATTCAGGACTCGGGATGGTGCCAGACGGGGAGTGAGTATCGATTTGTTCCCATAGGTATCGATGATCCGCTTGGTTTCGCTGGCGATGATGTCCAGGGCTTCATCCCATGAGATGCGCACCCAGTCATCCACCCCGCGCAATTCTTTATTCCCCCCACCGGGCGACCAATGCGCGCGCTTCATCGGGTACTTCAATCGATCGACCCCCAGCACTTGATGCCGCTGGGACCGGCCGCGTGCACATCCCCGCTGCTGTGGGTAGTCAGGCGAATCCGGATGTGTGTCGTCGGTTTTCTGGCGGACGACCACGCCATCCTGCACCAGCGCGTAATTGGCGCACCGGCCGCCGCAGTTGTGCCAGCAGGCTGCAAAAACCCACTTGCCCGACTCAGCCGCGGCTTCGGCCGAGTCGATGGGGTCGAAGCCGAAGGTAAGCTGGCTGGCCAAGGCAGCCGTGCCGCCGACCGCCGCACTCCATTTCAGGAACGCACGCCGGTCTAATGGATTTGAATCATGTTCCGCTTCAGGACTATGCTTTTCATTCATAGAATTACCCTCCAATCCGGCTATCGGGATGGCGAATTGACCTGGAAATTAGTCTCAATTCCCTGCTTCATTGTTCCGATGTTCACAATATATATCCTCACCTCATGCTGGGGCTTTAATGAGCAATTATGTCTGCCTTAAGTCGCTTTTAACCTTGGACATAGTTTATTGAATTTATCCATAATCCCATGGGCAAGTATTTTCGTAAGTTGAAAGAAAAATGAAAAAAAGACAGCAGGGCCGGGACTTCCCCTGAACCTGCGGGGTGTTAGGGTGTTGTTAAACAAAAAAGGGCCTCCACGCCGGAGGCTCTCTCAGGTAACTGGACCTGGGTTCGCCCGTCCTGGTGTTCTTACAGGGAAGCAAGAACCTTCAGGTTGTGAGTTCGAATCCGAAGATATTGATCCAGCATCGTAAGGCCGGGATTCCAGAGGTATTTTTCCTGAGATTTGATTGTGTCATCCTCAGCAAGCACTTGTTCCGACCGTCCTACGCTCAGCGTGTCAATACGGCAAACTCGCTTGATAAACAATCCGGGACCCTCACAACTCGTACCTTGATCCGGACCCGTTCAACCCGGGAGTTGAATCTGCGCATGATCGCCTCATTGATTTTCAACGGGAAACGTCGCCAAAGGTTTTTCTCAGGCAGCTGCGTCGTTCTTCCGCCGCCAGGACGGGTGGCACCTCACGATCGCAACGACAAAGGACATGCCAGACGAAACCAACGGACCGTTAGGATTGGCCGCAATCGAGCCGGAATCATCGCAGCGGGAATGCGATCATCTCGCCCTTGGATCCGCCGCGATGTCGTCGTAGACCAACCTGTATGAGATTGAACCGCGAGCGAGGTAATGTGGATTCTAGCTTACATCCAACGACTTGCTGCTCTCCCACAGTCCGTGGATATTGCACATGGCCAGCGCATAAAGCGTCCCAGGGACACTGACCTTCATCGACGTGGATGCCTCGTGGTGGGTGTACACGGGACCTTCATTCGGCCCGGCAGTAGATTCGCCGTGTGCCAGGAATTCAAAATGGCCAACCTGATGGCTGAAAGGCTTTCCTTCAGGGTGAAAAAAGAGACTGATCCAGCTGATGTGATGTTCGGTCGTGTTGGGATGGGAGATCTCCTTCCCCAACGTGACCTTTACCTGGAAAAGCTCTCCGGCCTTCACCTGATCGGGCGCCTCGATGACCGGCGCGTGCTTCTCCTTTTTCCAATCTGCACTCTGAATGCGTTCGTGTAATGCTTCCATCGTCCTTACCTCCTGAATTTTTACTTTCGTCGAATACTACTCACTCTCTTCGTTTCGGATTGCACGTTCATCCTATTAGCGTCGCAGCCGCAGTGAGTTACTCACGACCAACAGACTGCTGGTGGCCATGGCTGCCGCTGCGATCACGGGGCTGATGATGCCAGTTACGGCGAGCGGTACTGCCAGCAAGTTGTAGGCGAAAGCCCAACCGAGATTCTCTTTAATGATGCGTCTGGTCCGCCGAGAAACCCCGATGAACCATGGGATCAGGGTCAGATCGTCCCGGGTCATCACGATGTCCGAGGTTTCACCGGCGACATCGGTTCCACCGGATGCGGTGATGCTCAAATCGGCTTGTGCTAAAGCCGGAGCGTCGTTGACGCCATCGCCGGCCATGGCGACCCACTCACCCTTTTCTTGCCAATCCCTGATCCGAGCAGCCTTTTCTTCGGGCGGGCAATTGCCTTCGTAGGTTTCCACACCCAACTCTTCCGAAATGGCGGCGGTTGTTTTGGGATGGTCGCCGGAGAGCATGCTCGTCTTGATCCCTTCGTCGCGCAGGACTCGCAGCATCTCCTTGGCCGTTGGACGAGGCTCATCGCGCAGGGAAATGAAACCGGATACATCATCGCCCCATCCCACCCAGATTACGATTTCGCCGCGTTCCGCCCTGCGGTTCGCCTCATCCACCAACGCTGCATTTATTTCCGCATCAAACATCCTTTGGGAACCCGCCATTACCCTTTTTGGGGAACCGTTCAACACGGTCGCACTTACCCCAAGTCCGCGCGATATCTGGAATCCCTGTGCGGTCGGAACTGCGAGTTTGTTGGCGGAAACGATCGCTCGCGCCAGCGGATGTTCCGAAAACTGCTCCACCGCGGCCGCGCACCGGAGTAATTCCTCCCGATCGACCCGATGATCCTCTCCCACGTGCACCGATACCACCTCCATCTTGCCCTGGGTCAGTGTACCGGTTTTATCGAACACGATCCTGTCGATTTGGGCTGCGGTTTCCAGGGCCGCAGCTTTACGGACGATGATTCCCTGTCGGGTGGTATGTCCAAGCGTAACCGTGATGGCCAGTGGAGTCGCCAGGCCCAGGGCGCAGGGACAGGCAACCACGAGGACGGCCACCGCAGCCAGGATGGCTTCTGAGCCGGCACGGCCGTTTAAATGCCAGCCGATCCCGGTAAGCAGCGCAATGGTGATGATGGCGTAGGCAAAGATGGTGGAAGCCCGATCAGCCAGGCGCTGGATGGGAGGTTTGGAAGACAGAGTCTCTTCCACCATGCGGGTGATTTGAGCCAAACGCGAGGCGCCTGGCGGGTTAACCACACTCACGGTCAGTGTTGAATCCGTTAATATGGTGCCTGCAAATACCTGCTCGCCTTCGGATTTTTCCACGGGTGCTGATTCTCCGGACAACATCGACTCGTCCAAAGTCGCGGCGCCTTGTGTGATCTCGCCATCGGCCGGGACGCGTTGGCCGGGCTTGATGCGGATGAAATCCCCCTTTTGTAGTTTTGAAGCCGCCACTTCGATCCAACCGTCCTCCGATTTCCGCAGCGCCGTATCCGGCTGCATCGTCAGAAGAGTGCGGATGTCTTTGCGAGCCTGGCTGCCTCCCAACAACTCAAGGTATCGCCCGATCATGATGAAGGTGATGATCATAGCCACGGAATCGAAATAGGCTTCTCCCCTTCCGGAGAGCGAAATGTAAACCGAGTAAAAATAAGCCGAGAGTGTACCGAGAGCTACAAGAGTGTCCATTGTGGCGGTGCGTGCGCGTAAGGCTCGCCAGGCGCCCTTCAGGATGGAATTTCCCCCAAAAAAGAGCACCGGGGTTGCCAGGGCCCAGGTGACATACTGGATGTTGCGCACGACCGGTGAAGAGAAATCGCCTCGGCTGTACAACGGGTAGAGTTGGACCAGGTAGAGGACCATCACCTGCATACTGAAGACGACCGCGCTGATGAGTTGGAGCTGCATCCGGTCTTGCTGCTTCTGACCAACGATCTGGGCCTCCTTGCTGAACCGGCGTGCTTTGTAACCCAGTCCATCCAAGGATCGAAGCAGGGCATCCACATCGACTTGATCCGGATCGTACTCGATGCGCCCTCGCTCGGCGGCAAAGCTGACGTCTGCGGACATCACCCCCGGCTTCCTGCGCATCACTTCTTCGGCTGCGGCCGCACAACCCGCACACCACATTCCTCCAACGTGAAAATGAGCGGTTTCACCGGATCTAAAGGGATTTTGAATTTTCGGTTTCGTTATTTTCTTGGGGATTACTTCCTCGAGCATACCACTCTCATAGGCCAGCCCGTATACCCGTGCACAGCCCGAACAGCAAAAGCGATGTTCTTCACCACCAATGTCCCGTTCAACAGGTTTGCCCTCAATGGGCAAACTGCATAACTCGCAGCGTTCTTTTTGATCTACCAAAGCATCCATCCTGCCAAATGCAAGTGGTGAATCCAACCCAGGGATGCCATGCCGCGCAAGCACAACTGCACCCCAACCAGTAAGATGAAGAGACCAGCGAGACGTGCAAGACGGTATCTAAAGCTGAGGCTGAGGCTGGTTGCACCCAGCCCGATCATCAGGAGCACCGGCCAGGTTCCCAATCCGAATGCCCCCATTCCCAGGGCGGCCTTAGCCGGACTTCCGAGAGAAGCGGCGGTCAAGAGCGCGCTGTATACCAGCCCACAGGGGAGAAGACCGTTCAAGATCCCCATCAACAACATTCCCGATGTCCGGCCGCGCTTCAACGTTTGTTTCATTTGCCGGGAGAGCCAGACTCCCGAATCCATGAAGCGTTCAATGGGGAGAATTCCCAGGTATCCCAGACTAAAAATGATAACCCCTATGCCTAAAACCAAACTGACCCATCCGCCAAGGGGACTCATTTTCGATCCCGCCCCAAGCAGATTTCCAAATGCACCCAGGAGCGCAGCCAGAAGCATGTAAATGAGCACTCGCCCGGAATGGTAAAGCATTTACAAGCCCAGTCTTGCCGGCCAGCGAGCGTCGCCCAGGCGTGTACCAACCATGATCACCAGCGGACCGCACATCCCCGAGCAATGTCCCAGGCTGCCCAACAGCCCTGTGACCAGCAGGGAACCTATTATCAATTCAGGCTGCATCGAATATCACTCATGTTTATCTTTATCTCCACATTACTCCGACTTATTGATCCAACGCATACAGTTCGACGTAGCAGTTCGATCTTTTCCGGTTCAGGAATTGAGAGGCTTGATGAATGAGGACCAATATCGCTGGCTTCCTGGATCAACACAAAGACCGGAGCGCTCTCCAGCAAATTCCGATCAACGTGAACGGTGACGCGAGCAGTACAAGCCCTAGATCTTCATCATCGTGTAGATGAAACTCGATTCCACGGGATAAAGGATGTGGACCCCGGCCATGTATCCTGCGGCCGGGATCCATTGTGAAGGAGACAATCAAAAGATTTCTTCGTAGATTCGCCTCCTGAGAGATCCTCGATCGATGTGTGGGTCGAATTCAAGAAGTACCTTATCTTCGACCATGGCCGATTTCGCATGCCTTTCGAATTCCTCCCAGTTGTCCCACACACTTTCCACAACCAATGTAACCGCCTCACCGTTGTCAATGGAGTGCATCGCACGGGCAGTAATGTATCCCTCCTCATTGGGAAGCAAGGTAAGCAGAAATCCCAGCACGCGTTCGATGGAAGCGCCGATTTCAAGATCGCTCATCTGATCCGGACGGACGTCGAAACCGACTTGATATATGTAGGCCATGGCTAACCTCCTGGAGGCAGGGGGCCGTAGGAATGCGCAAGGCCCTGAAATATCCTGGGCATCCAGTTGATGATCATGTAGATGAGCCACCAAAGCAGGACACCGGGAAGGGCCAGGCTCACCACGGCAGTCAGGCTTCCACCCGCTTCCTCGATCACGCCTGCAAAACTGTCGATATAGCCATCCGGTGATACGGTCTCTTCGTCAGTTTCCTCGCGATGACCTGCGCCTCCGGACGGTTTCATGGGTCGATGGGGTATGCCCAAGGCGATGCCGAAGAGCAGGAAGATGACCCCTCCGATGACAATCCCCAGGACCTCACCACCGATAACGAGCGAGTTTGCGGTCATTATCCTTTGCCTCCTTCATGTTTGGCTTCGTTGATCTGAAGCTTATTCTTCTTTGAGTTTGTTTCACGCCCAGGCCAGGGTTCCGGTTCCCGGTCTTCGAGCATCCGGTATTTGGCCTCCTCGATGTCCTTGAACTGACCTCGTTTGTACCCCCAGATAAACAATCCGATGGCGGTCAAGGTCAAGAAGATGCCCCAGCCGATAAATCCCAACAATCCGAGTGTCATCATCAACCTCCTGGTCCACTTCCTGTATAACCCCCCAGGATATATTCGGTGATATCCCAGACTTCCGCGGGCGTGAGCGACCAGTGGAAGGGGAACATATTGGTGTCCCGCACTCCTTCCCAGATGCGCCAATAGATGTAATTGTCAGGCAGATCCTGCGGGAAAGCCGCCGGTCCAGGAATTCCATAATCAATTGTACCTGGGCCATTACCTTCGCCGGTCATACCATGGCATTCCGCACAGTAGCGGTTGTAGAGTTCCCCACCGTGCTGCGGATCGATGGCCCCAACTTCGTCCAACCAGAGTTCCTTGCTTATTGTCAGGAATTGAGCTGAAATCGTGCCATCAAAGACACTCGGGATGGTTTCAGCCTTCTGCGAAGTTCCTCCGGGTTGGTTCAAGGTTGACGCTTCGCTGATGTATTTGATCACGTTCCAACGATCGCGCGCCGACACAAGCTCTCCCCAGGTGGGCATCGCCGAGTTCTGGAGGCCCAGGCTGACCCGAGCGAACCAATCTCCGTCGGTGAGGCCGCGCACCATTTCCCCGGTAAAATTGGCCGGTTTCACATCCAGGTATTCTCCGTCCCAGCCGTCCCCGATTCCGGTGAGCCCGTGACAATGGGCGCAGTGCGTCAGGTAGAATGCTTTCCCGCTTGCAAAGGAAGGGGTGACGGGCTGGGGTTGATCCAGATTTTGGTTGAGAAGCTCTTCGATGGCAACCGTTTCCGGCATCGTTTGGGCGGTGTAAATCCCCGGGAAATCTTGAGTATCGGTTGTCTGAGGCCGCGCCTCGGTCTGGGTGAAGTTCACCCGGATGTAGTGCACGAGCTTCCAACGGTCCTCCTCAGAGTACTCCAGTTTCCAGGTGGGCATTGCGGTAAAGGGGATGCCTTCGCTGATTCGCCAGTAGTAATCCGAATCAGTCCAATCGGCATAATCCTGCAGGGCGCTGAAATCGGGCGGTATGGGGAGCAAGCCCGATCCATAGGGACCCTCTCCATGGCCGGAGTCACCATGGCAGACGGAGCACTGCCGGGTGAAGATAGCCTTGCCCTCTTCCAGCGCAGCGACATTGAGTACCACCGGATTTGTCAGGTTGGCGTAATCACCACTCGGATCGCCCTCCTCGGGATCACGTTCGACCGGGTGAGCGAAAATGGTGCGGATATAATCGATCACCTGCCAACGCTCCTCCTCCGTCAGGCTCTCCTTCCAGGTCGGCATCAAGCTTCCCTGAATGCCCTCCGATACGTGCCAGAACCACTGCTCGGCCGGCATACTGCGGTAGGGTTCCTGCTTGAAGTCCGCCGGGGTGATCGTCATGGTGCCGGCGTAGGTTCCCAGGCCGTTACCCGCGTCCCCATGGCAGGTCTGGCAGTGTGTGATGAAGATTTCCTTCCCGGCTTGCAGCCCGGCTGCCGTCCACAAATCCCATCCCTGGGGTGTGCCATCGGCAGCCGGTGTGGACAATGGAACCAGGCGAGGATCGGTTTGACCGACATACGGAAAGGGTGGCTGAATCATGTATTCCGCCGCCGTTCGATCGCCGAGCGCGTTGATATAGGCCGCCAGGTCTTCCAGTTCTTGATCCGATAAGAAACTGAAGTTGGACATGATGGACAGAGGCGACATCTCCCGGGGATCCTTCCAGTGGCGGATCTCCCAGGCTTCGCTGCGTTTGCGCCCGATGTAGGAAAGATCGGGCCCCGTGCGTTCAGAACCCAGAATCATGGGGTTGTCGAAGACGTAGTTGCCGCCCATGGATACGGGGCCGGCGGCGGTATCGAAGTAACGCACGTACTGGGTGTGACAGTAATTGCACCCGTTGGAGAAAAATATTTCCCGTCCGCGTTCTTCTTGCTCGGTATACTCATGTGCGATCCAGGTTTGCTCCGGCGCCCAGATCCATCCAGGGATGAAAACCACGGTTACCACCACGGCCAGGAAAACCAAGATCGCTCCTACGGTAACGGTCGTGAACGACATCCTCATGATGTCACCTCCGGTACGATTTCCGCGCTCAACCTCACAGGAGGTTGAGGCGCTGCGACGGGTTTACGTACCAATGCTGTTGCAAAGATGTTGAAGGCGAAGAGTATGAAGCTGATCCAAAGGACGGAACCACCCGCAGCTCGCAATGCCATGTAAGGCCGCAATCCGGGCAGAACCGCCCAAACCGGGAGACCTTGGTGAAGCCAGGCCGTCCCCTGCACCAGCCCGGTCAGCAGGAAACCGGCGAAGAAGAAGGGAAAACCGATGACATACAGCATGAATTGGATTTTGGCCAGTTTCAGGCTGTAAATCTGGCAGTCCGCGATGCGGGGGATGATGTAATAGGCCGCGCCCATGATGACCGAGGCTGCGAAAAACAGGAGTGAGAGGTGTGCGTGTCCAGGGACATACTGGGTGAAGTGTGTGATCAAATTGATGCTGCGAAGGGCTTGATGCGATCCCTGGTAGGAAACCAGGATGTATGCCGCCCAGCCCACCAGGACGAAGCGCAGTGGTATGCTGGTGATGGCCCGATTCCAATTTCCCCGCATGGTGAGATATATGTTCATCATGAAAGCCACCACCACCAGTACCATGCCGATGCTTTCCGCCACGGCGATGGTTTTCAACCAGTATGGGATAGGCGCCCACTCCAGGTGATGCCCTCCTACGCCTGTATAGAACAGGGCAATACCCCAGAAAGCGATCAACGACAGGAAGTGACTGTATAAAGGAGTATGGGTTTCCCGGGGCACGATGTAGTAAATCACTGCCAGCAGGCCGGTCGTGAACCAGAGTCCGAGTACATTGTGACCATAGAACCAGTTAAAGATGGCGTCATCGATCCCTGTCAGTGCGCCGGTGGCAGGGTTCCACATCACGTTGCCGATGAGGTACAGCATCGGCATCCAGATCACCGTACCGCAGATATACCATAATGAGACATACAACTTTTTCTCGACCCTTTTGGCAACGGTGGCCCAGATGTTGATCAGGTTCAGAATCAGGGTAACCATTACACCCACGTCCACGGCCCAGATGAATTCGGCGTATTCACGGCTTTGGGTATAAGCAAGCAAGATACCGACGATGCCGACCAGGACAGCGATGTTCCACAGGATCATGGTGACGTTTCCAAGCGCCTCGCTGTATAATTTGCGGCCGGTGAGTCTGGGCACCATATAAAGCCAGATACCCATCATGCCTCCCGAAAGCCAGGCAAACATCACGGTATTCGTGTGCGCCTGGCGCAGCCGTCCGAACACCAATTCCGGAATTCCCCGGAACAGGTCCGGAAAAACAAACTGCAGGGCCAGGATGAATCCCATCGTTACACCCAGCACCAGCCAGGCGGCGGCGCTCAGGATGAAATTCCTCGAGGCACTGTTGTCCTTCGATAGCATCATCCACCTCCTTATATCTATGTTTGCTGCACGGACGGATTTCGAAACCAGCTTAATTTCAAACGGTCGTAAGATGTTCTACCAAACCTCTTTTCCAAAGCGATAGCATTTAGGTGTATTATGATGAATATTGTCTTTAAATACTTCTGCGCTGTTTCGATCCTAACAGCGCAGAAACTTCGTACATTCTCAATGTGAAGATAACCAGTCGTTCTCATTCAGTTTCCTTGACCGTCAGGCCCCGCACAAACTGGATATGATCGAACAGAACCGGGTTCCGTGCCTAAAATCTATCTTTACCCGAGTGCTTGCTTTCGACAAGATCACTGGCGAACGCGAATTCTTGATGAAAGGAACCCGATTTCATGAGAGATAAATCCCCACTAAATCGAGGTATTCTACTTGGATTCTGCATGAATCACATATGTATGATTCAGCGCGAAAAAAGACTGCGGTTCAAAAATCGAATCTATCTATATGGAAATAGTTCTCTGTCTGAAAGAGAAATCGAATAGAGTTTAACAAGGAACGATCCGGCCGGACTTTAAAACAGCATTATCCCAATATTAAAGGAACATTAACAAAGGATTTTTCGGGCAGAAATCCTATTTGCGTAACGGATTAACGGCTGCGTAAGTCCACGTCAAAGCGGATTGCGTTGGCCGCACGTATGATATGCACATCGCCATCCAGCTGCAAGGTCAGATTCCGGTGGAGTCGGGTGTCCAAATTGCCAAACATTGCGCGGCCGATCTCCGCAGCCCCGCAAACGCGATTGAAATGTTCAAACGTCCGATCTCGTAACTGGACCGCAAGTCGGTTCACTTTCCAACCCAATCCTACAGCACAGCACCGTGTGACGATGCAGGATGGCCTGGGCAACTGCTTGTGGTCTTCGTCATTGGTCCTGCATGGCGCTGAACGACTGGACCGCCCGAAGCAGTTGCGCATCTTCGGAAGCCGCAAATTGCGACGTGGTCATGTCTCCCTCTGCCTCCGGGAACAGCGGAAGCGCCGAATCCGGAAGCATCACCTGGATGTCAGGCGTGATTCCGTTGTGCCATATTGATTGTCCGTCCGGTGTAAGCCATTCCTCCGTAGCCAGCATCAAGGCCGACCCATCTGACAAGGAGAATTGATTGAGTACTGTTCCCGTGCCAAAGGTGGTTTCCCCGATGAGCTCGGCGCGATGGGCATCCTGGAGAGCGCCGGAAACGATCTCCGCCCCGCTGGCAGTCCCAGCGTTGACGAGTACGACCATCTTCATCTCGGTTGCAACGCCACCGGGTAGAACGGCCACCGGGGTGATCTCCCCCTGTGCGTTGCGCTGTTCCAGCACGTTTCCTGAAGACAGGAATTGGCTGGAGACTTCAACCGCCTCCCCCAACAAACCCCCGGGGTTGTTGCGTAGGTCGAGGATGAGCCTGGTATAACCCTGGCCCTGGATGTCTTGAAGGGCTTGCTGCAGGTCCTGGGTCACTCCCTGGCTGAAACCGGCGATTCGAAGATGGACGATGTTGGTACCCGGCACAACATGCCAGATCACGTTATGGATTTCGATCTCAGCTCTCTGTAACGTATACTCGCGCAGCAGGCCGGTTTGAGGGTTCTGAATGGTCAACGTCACACTCGTTCCCAACGGCCCCATGATCTTCTGCCCTACTTGGATAAGCGTCAGCCCTTTTATATCCTGACCGTCGACCTTGGTGATGATTTCGCCCGGCCTCAGGCCGGCTTTTTGAGCTGGAGAAGCATCGATGGGTGCAACGATTACGACCTGGCCGTTTTTCATCTGGACTTCCAACCCCACCCCATCAAAGTGACCCTGCATGAAGACTTGCTCCTCCTTCACCATATCCGGGCTGAGGAAAATGCTGTGACCCGTGTCGCCGAGCGAGTCGACCATCCCGCTGATCGCGCTGTATGTCATTCGTTGAGGCTGGATTGCCGACCGATCAACGTAGTTCTCTTGAATGAGATTCCAGGCTTCGGCCATCAAATCGAACTCGCCGCGGGCATTCGAAGGGATCCTCGAACTCAGGACCTGCGTTCTACTTTCTGCCCATGCGCCAAAAATGAACGCCAGCGCAAGCGCAGGAATAATGAATGCAGCCAGGATGAAAGTCCGTCGAGAGGTGCTCATTGGTCCCACCTTCCAGGCCCAAGGCAAGCTGCGATAGAGATTCGTAACATTCTAATACTCCTTCTCTCGTCCCGGGAATTGACCAACCCGCATGGCAGGTTACTGTAAGTTCCCCAGAGCGCTTTCTTCTGCTTGCGTGTATTCGGCTGAAGGAAGCCCGTGTTCGATCTGCAGCCGCCGTGCTTCATGCCAGCGCCGCCAGAGTATGAACAGCCCCAGAGCGCCGACGACCGATTGACCGATCAAAACATCCAATCCGGTGTACAACGCTGCGGAGATCAACGCTGGTACGGCATCCCACAACCCATGCAGGACCACAACGGTCAGGTATGCTCCTAAAACCTTAAGATTGATATGGAAATGTCTTTCACCGCTTTCTCGGAAAAGCACGCTGGCTAGAATTGCCGTCCAGGTGCCGTGGCCGACCGGTGATAGTATCCCTCGCAGCAAAGTCACGACCACCGTCGCAGTCAGGCTGCCACCGCTTTCAAGGAATGCGGTGAATGCATAACCAGTGCTTTCCAATGCCGCAAATCCCATCCCGGCCGCGGCGCCAAGGATCAGACCGTCCATTTCAGCATTGTGCTTATAATGACGAGCAATGAGGAGCACCCCAATAATCTTGACGAATTCCTCAATCAATCCCACCACAAACATGTTGGTCAAATCCAATTGACGGATGAAGATGGGCTCCAGGATCGACGCGGCCAGCACGCCGCCTACCCCCCCATAGATGAAACTCAGCGCCGTCGTTGGCAGTGAAAGTCTGCTCCAATGCCGCCGTTCATAGAGAAAGGCCACGAAGGTAACAGGCATAAGAAAGTTCCCGATCATGACTGCAGTCGGGAACAAGTTGGGATTGCCGGTTACCACCAGGACGGCTATTCCGATAAAATAGAGAACCAATCCACTCAGAAACACCCGCAACCAAGCGATTTTTCTTTTTTTGCCTTTTATAGATTCCACCTTTCCGATCATCTAACTCCTCCGTAAGGTCTCATAAGGGCATGGCGCAGCCATGCCGATGGCGATACGGACATCGTCAACAATGAGAGTAATCCCTTAACTGGTCCTGTGTCCTTATGTCTCACTTATCCCATCGTTAATCCCACCTTATATGCCGTCATAACGAGCGTATGAATATTGCCAACATCCGGGGGTCGTGTCAGGACGAAATCGACCCTTTCCATACCCTGAAGGCCCGTCAGGATACGGCATGAAGTGAGGAATACTTATTAACAATCGTTGTTTCGAGGTGAAGATATCAGAGAGATGACGTCTTGGAGATCGAAGACAGACTCATGCCCGTCAGATCCGTGGTACCAGTTCGAAAAAGGAGTTGGCAAATAAAAAGGCACCCTCTCGAGTGCCTCGTTGTAACTAAGGTAGCGGGGCTTGGATTCGAACCAAGGACCTTCAGGTTATGAGCCTGACGAGCTACCACTGCTCCACCCCGCAGCGTATTACACTTTTCTAAGTGCGTTGGGGATTATAACAGTCCGACTCGCGAGCGTCAAGCAATCAGCTTCCGAAAAGCAGCGCCCACCAGACTTCCCAGTTGCTTGGCGGCTCGAAAGGCGGTACGGGTGTGGCGGCTGCGCCGCCTTGCTCTTCCTCCGGAGCTACCGGGACGACGAGCACTTCTCCCGGAAGCGCCATTCCGCCCTGCGCGTGCGCCCATTCCTGTATGCTGGCTTCGCTCGTCGCGCCCGCGACCTGAGTCGCCAGGTCGGCGTTTTGCGTCTTCATTACAATGACATCGGTCTGCAGCGCTTCGGCGTCGCGTTCCAGACGGCGCGTCTCCGCCATCCGGCTGTTCAAATCCCCCAGGATGAGGATGGCCGCTGCCAGGATGATCAAGATCCAGATCATCGGAGGCCGTGACTTCTCCGGCTCGGTTTCGCGCATCTCAAACGTCATCTTACCTGAGGGATTATCGTCTCGCAAGTAGTGATTAAATGAAACAGCCCCGTCGAGGGCTGCAGGTGCCGAAGGCGGGAGTCGAACCCGCATGAGCGTAAAGCTCACTACGCCCTGAACGTAGCGCGTCTGCCAGTTCCGCCACTTCGGCGTGCGTCGCTATTCTACCCGATGTCAACGGATTGTCAACGAGGTCAAATCGATCGATCTCGCATGGCGGTTGTCTCTAAGGTCTTTTCCGCCCGCTCAGATCGCCAATTCTTTTTCGACGTCCTCGAGTTTGAGACTGAGTACCCGACTGACGGAATCGGCGCCCATGCTGACCCCGTAGATCACTTCCCCCGACTGCGCCGTCAGGCGGTTGTGGGTGATCACCACAAACTGCGTCTCTTCGCTGAGTTCACGCAACATATCGTTGAAACGCACCACGTTCGACTCGTCCAACATCGCGTCGACTTCGTCCAGCACGCAGAACGGCGTCGGAGAGACTTTCAACAACGCGAAGATCAGTGAGGTAGCCACGAGGCTTCGCTCCCCGCCGGATAAAACCGCCAGGCCCTGCTCGCGCCGTCCGGGCAAGCGCGCCTCGATGTCGATACCAGTTTCTGTCAGGTCTTCCGCATCGGTCAGCACCAGACGCGCACTTCCGCCGCCGAAAAGCCGTTTGTACGTCTCCTTGAACGCCTTGCTCACGGCGTCGAAGGTCTTGCGGAATTCCCGCTCCATCAGCAGATTCAACTCGGCGATCACATCGTGGATGCGTTCTTGCGCTTGATTTAGATCCTTGAGCTGCGAGGTCATGAATCGTTCGACCAACCCACCCAGGGGCAGCGGTTCCTGGCCCAACTCGCCGGGGGCATAATCGAAGGAAACCAACCCAAAGTCATCTTCGATCCGGCGGCGCAAACTGGTCAACTCTTCCTGACGGCGGGCGAGGTCGATCTGCGCTTGAGAGTTGGCTCGTTCGGCAGTTTGCAGCGCGTTACGAAAGCGGTTCCCCTCCGCCTCCATCTCGTTGCGTTTCCGCTCGGCATCCTGCAGAGATTGCTCGATGGGCGCTAACTTCTGCTGCAGTTCAGCCAACTGCGTTTCGAGTTCTTCCATGCCGCGTTCGATCTCCGCCGCTTCCTCGTTCGCCGCGCCGCGTTCGTTCTCGTTGCTGGCAAGCCGGGTTCGCCATTCTTGCAGCTGCCTGTCGAGGTCTGCAAGCCGTGTTTCGACCTCCGCTCGTCGACTTTGGCCTTCCGCCAGACTGCTGCGGGCGAGGTCGAGCCGTGCCTGCGCTTTCGCCAAACCTACGTTCGGGTCTGCGCTCTCGGCTGCCCCGACTGCATCGTTCAGTTCTTTTTCGAGTTCTGCGTACCGCGCATCGAAAGATTCACCCTGTGTCCCGATCTCATGTTTTTCAACTTCGACCGCGGAAAGCGTACGATCCAGCGCCTCAATTTGTTCCTGCAGGTTGGAACGCCTTTCCCCGGCGTCCGCCAGTAGCATTTGTGACTGCTCTCGAGCGAGCCTTGCCTGGAGTAAATCATCTCGGGTTCGTTCCGTATCGGTTTGCGCGGACTCGAGCGCTTGCCTGGCTGCTTCCGATTTTTCGGCGAGCTGCGTTTCCTCGGTGTGAACCAAATCCAGGCGTTCACGCACATCCGCGCTCTTGGCCTCCAGGCGGCTCAACGCATCGGGAGATTCTTCTTCCGAGTCCTGCGCCAACAACACGGCCCCGCTTCCGAGGATGAGATCGCCTGCCAGAGTCACCACGCGCCCCTGGGGCGGCAATTCAGGGAGAACACGCTTCGCCGCGGCGATGTCGCGTACGACGATGGTTTGCCCGAGCAAGACTTCGATCGCCGGGCGTATAGCTTGATCTACGTCCACCAACGAGGCGGCGTTCCCCACGCATCCCGAATCCTCCGGCGCTTCCAACGGGTCCTGCGATGATCCCGGGTTCAGTGAGATGAGCGCTGCGCCATCCCCCTTTCCTTGCTCGTCCAGCCAAGGAAGAGTCGCGAGAAGATCGTCCACCGTATCAAATGCAAACGACCGGTGGAATTCGCCCAGGGCGGCTCGAATCGCTCGCAGATATTCGGCGGGTATTTTCAACTGCTTCGCTATTTCGCCTGCAAAACCGGGCGAATCGCCGTCTCGTTTCCCGCGCTGGAGTAGATCTGCCAGTGCGTCGTACGCATCCAGCGCCGTGCGTTTGACCTCCCGCAGCGCATCGAACTTCGCTTGCTCTGTCTCGAGGCTCGAAATGCGTTCGCGCAGCTGACCGTGCGCTTCTTCGACTTCGCGCAAATCCCGCTGCGCATCAGCATAAGCTGTTGAGGCCCGTTGATGATTTTCCTCCGCTTCATGTAGCTGCTGGAGCGACAACTTATCACGCTGCGTTTTCGCCTCCAGGTTCGCTTCCTGCGATTGTAAGGCTTTTTCCAATTCGTTTCGCTGAGCTGACAATTCACTCAACTGCTCTTCGATCTGCGTGCAGCGCGTAAGCCACGCTGCCTGCGCCGCGGCCAGTTTTTCCAACGACTTACGCACCGTATCTGCTCGGCCGAGGTGCGCGTGCAGCGAAACGCTTTCTGCTGTGCCCTGCTCCAAATCCTGCAGTTCTTCCAGCGCCGCTGCGAGCGCCTGCTGCCTGACCTGCTCATCCTCCGTGGCGCGGGTGAAGCGATCCATCAAACGCGCGCGCATTTGCTCGAGGCTGCCGATTTCGGCCTGAATGAGGCCGTCTTGTTCCGCCAACCAGCGCAGCCGCTCCTGCGTGACGGCGAAGTTACGCCCCATGACCTCGCGTTCGCTGTATAAATCGGAAATGCGCTGGCTCCACGTGCGGATTTGAGCCCGGAAGCTATCGATCTGACTCCGCGTCGTCGCCAGGTCCCGTTCCCCACTTTCCTGTTTGTTGCGCAGCCCGTCTCGATCGCGTGACTTCTCTTCGGCTTCCAGCGCAACCTCGCTCACACGATCCAGCAAGTGATACCAGTGATAGCCGTACCAGATGCGCAGGGCGGAGTTGAGATCGCGCTGCACTTGTTCATACTCGCCGGCGCGCTTGGCCTGCCGTTTCAGGCTGCGCAGGCGCGGCTGTAGCTCGGACAAGATGTCCTGCACTCGTTCGAGATTCCTGCGGGTATTATCCAGGCGCCGGAGCGCCTCCTCCCGCCGGCTGCGGTACAAACCGATCCCCGCCGCTTCTTCGAAAAGGCGCCGCCGCTCTTCTGCCCGCAGTGAGAGCGCTGCGTCGACCAGACCCTGGCCGATGATCGTATACGTCCGTTGTCCGAGGCCGCTGCTCGCCAGCAGCTCGGTCACGTCCCGCAGTCGAACGCGTTGGCCGTTGATGAGATATTCGTTCTGGCCGTCGCGATAAGCCCGGCGGGTGATATTGACTTCCGAAAAATCGATGGGCAGCCAGCCGTCGCTGTTGTTAAAACCAATCGTCGCCGCCGCCATGCTGGCGCGCGGCTTGTTCTCCGATCCGGAAAAGATCATGTCTTCAGTCTTTTTGCCGCGCAGCAGCGAATAGGACTGCTCGCCCAGAACCCAGCGGATGGCATCGGCGATGTTGGACTTCCCCGATCCGTTCGGACCGACCACCACGGTGATGGTCGGCGCAAGCGCAATCTCCGTCTTCAACGCGAACGTCTTGTAGCCCTGCAAGTCCAACGACTGCAGCCGCGCAGTTCCACCGTTATGCTGCCTGCGCGGCTTCCTGTTTGCTGTGACCGCACCCTCGACCGAGCATTCCGTTGCCGACATCCACCTCGACGATGAACTCGCGCGAATGATCGGGGCCGATCGAGCCGACCGTTTTGTAGCGCGGTGTCTGCCCAAGTTCGGCCTGCGCCCAGATCTGCAGCAAACTGCGTGCGTCGAACAAGGACTGGTCCTCCAGGACGGTCTCGGAAGCGGATTTGAGCCGTTCTTCCATGAATTCGATCACCGCCGGGAATCCGGCATCGTGGTATATGGCGCCGATCAACGCTTCGAACGCAGCACAGAGCAATGCAGGACGCTCGCGTCCCCCGGTCGATTCTTCACCTCGCCCCCGCAAAAGCCGCCAGTTGCTCCGTACGCACCAACGCCGAGCGCAAGCGTGTCAGTTGCCCTTCATTCATCTCCGGGAAATGACGATAGAGCCAGGCCGCGGTGAGGAAATCGAGCGCGGCATCGCCCAGAAATTCCAATCGTTCGTTATCTTCGAGCGCTTCCGGATGCTCGTTGACGAAGGAACGATGAGTCAACGCACGGCGCAGTAAATGTGAATCGACAAACGTCAGCCCAGCCTGATGGGCAAACTCATTCGGTTGCACAGGTTTCTCCGTGAACTTGGGGAACGCCGGGAACTCAAGAGTACTTGAGTTATCGGCGTACCACTCGTTCAAACCACGTGATCAATTATCGTTATTCTAACCCGAGAAAGCGCGGAATGCCAGAACCGCGTTGTGTCCGCCGAAGCCGAACGCATTGCTCAGCGTCACATTCACTTGCGCTTCTCGTGCCTGGTTGGGAACGTAATCCAGATCGCAGCCCGCATCGGGCTCCGCCAGGTTGATCGTCGGCGGGATTTGATTGTCCCGAATGGCCAGAATGCAGAATATGGACTCGAGAGCGCCCGTGGCGCCCATCATATGCCCGGTCATGGATTTCGTGGAGGACACCGCAACGCTGCCTGCGTGTTCCCCCAACGCCGACTTTATGGCTTTCGTTTCGGCCACGTCGTTCAATATCGTCCCCGTGCCGTGCGCATTGACGTAATCCACATCCTGCGGCGTAAGGTTCCCGTCTTCCAGCGCTTTTCGAATCGCCGCACTGCCGCCCGCGCCGTCTTCCGCAGGGGCGGTGATATGGAAAGCGTCAGCCGTCGATCCATACCCGACGAATTCTCCGACGATCTCCGCACCCCTGGCCTGCGCATGTTCCAGGCTTTCCAGCACCAACACGGCAGCGCCTTCTGCCATAACCAGGCCGTCGCGGTCCTTATCGAACGGTCTCGGTGTGACATATGGTTTTTCTTGATTGTGCGACAACGCACCCAAGCGATCGAAACAACCCAGTCCGATGCCGCTGATCGGGGCCTCCGAACCCCCGGCGATGGCGGCATCGATGTATCCGGAGCGGATCATCATCGCCGCCTGACCGATCCCGTCAGCAGCGGAAGCGCAGGCTGAAGCGACGGAAAAACATGGCCCCATCACACCGAAGTGAATGGCGATCAACCCCGCTGCGCCGTTGGACATGAACATGGGAATGAGGAAGGGACTCACGCGACGAGACCCTTGTTGATCCATGATGAGAATGCCCTCTTGCATCGATTGCAGCCCTCCGACCGCAGCGGAAATGACGGCCGCTATGCGGGTCGGATCTTCTGCGGCGATATCGAGACCAGCCTGATCGATCGCCTGGCGAGTGGCAGCGATGGCAAATTGTTCGAAGAGATCCATACGCCTCGCTTCACGGGCGGTGATGTACGGCTCGAAATCGAAATTCTTAATTTCACCTGCGATGTGAACGTTGTAAGGAGAAGTATCAATGCGCGTGATCGGGCCGATGCCCGATTTTCCGGCCAATAAATTTTGCCAGGTTTCCGGTACGTCCAATCCCAGCGGATTGACCGTTCCCATTCCGGTCACAACCACTCGCGTATCGTATTCCATGCTCTCCTCCCAAGCCAAATGAGGTTTCCAAACTCAAGAAACAATGAAATGAATTTTCCTGCGATATTCGTCAATTCTGCGGTACAGGTTTGGAACTCAAACTCAATGCCACAAGAAATTGTCCGTACTATTAATTATCTGTACTCTAGATACAACCCAATAGCGTTCAACAGGTTGCGTGTGGACGGGGAATTCCCGGAATGTTGGGGATTTTCAGGCTCGGTCATACCATATGGATGTCTTCGTTCCCATCCGTAAGGATCGATCGGATCAGGCGTTCGATGCCAAACTGCGCCGCATAAAGTACCTCGACGCTGCCTTGATCCGACGTACATGCGATCAACACATTGGGTGTTTCGATTTCTCCGCCGGCACGTCGAACGACGGCGACGCCTCGCACCGCCGGCCAACGCTCCCGGATTTCATCCGCAACTCGATCCACTTCCGTATCCGAGATCGTGTCGCCAATCGCCCTTCCAGAGCAAACACACGCCGCTTTAATTTGGGAAGCGTCCAAATCTGCCAGAATCTGCTCTATATCCAGCGCGTCGTTCGTCAAACGAAAGAGCGTCGACTTTGGGGAAGTCGCCCCGCCGCTGACGGGCGGGAACAGGGCTACTTCATCACCGTCGTGCAGGAGTTCATCTCGGGATGCATATTCACGGTTGATGGAAACCAGTGTCGTAGGAAGCGCATCTTCCAGGCTTGTATGACGCTTCTGAAGCATAGTGAGCAAATCCGAGACGCGTGAGCCCATCGCCAGCTCCAATTTTTCCTGGCGAATGCCCACTCGCTGGCGCAGCGTTGCGAAGTAGAGCACCGACAGCCGCATCAACGCCTGTCTCGAAATCCACAAATCATCATTTTCCATCCATTGAGAAAAAAGAAACCCTGCCGCCGGTAATCCTACTTGATTCGGATCCGGATCATTATACCCAGTGACGAAAGCGAACAACAGATAAAGCCGCTGCCCCACATCTACCCACCTCGAAATTTTCGAGATTGCACCGGCATCCCATTCGAAAACCGGCTGACTTGACACCTCCATACGGCCTGCTATAATGATACCGCCTGCCCAATGGGCAGGCGGTATTGTGTGTACCAAGGAGAAAAGGATTATGCCACCGCTTCCGAAGAGGAAAACGTCAAAGGGTCGGCGAGACCGCCGGCGCGCACATGACGCTCTGCAGGCACGCCACTTGTTGGTTTGCGCGAACTGCGGAGAGAAGCGTCTACCGCATCATGTTTGCCCTAGCTGCGGCCATTATGCCGGGCGCGAAGTGATCGAGATCGAACAAGGTTACAACTTATGAAGGCCGTGTTTTCAAGCGCGGCCTTTTGATTCCTATGTCCCTAGACCCCAAGCAAAGCGCATTTATTTTCCCAGGCCAAGGATCTCAAGCCATTGGCATGGGAAGTCTCCTTGCCCAAGAAGACCCCATCGCTGCAGAAGTGTTTAAGACTGCAGATAAAATCCTCGGTTATTCACTCTCTCAGGTTTGTTGGGATGGACCACAGGAAACACTCAACGATACGCTTTACACGCAACCTGCGCTGCTCACCGACTCCATCGCGGTGCTGCGGGTTTTCGAATCGCGTTATCCGGACTTTATCCCGGCCATTACCGCGGGCCATTCGCTGGGTGAATTCACGGCGCTCGTAAAAGCCGATGCGCTGAGTTTTCCGGAAGCGCTGAAGCTCGTCGAAGAACGCGCCCGCTGCATGAGTCAGGCCTCGATCGAAAATCCTGGCAGCATGGCTGCCGTCCTGGGCCTCGAAGCCGATTTCGTGGAGCAGATTTGTGAACGCGCTTCGGAAGAAAGCGGCGCCGGTGTGTGGATCGCCAATGACAACTGTCCCGGCCAGATCGTCATTTCCGGATTTGAAGATCCCCTGAACCTGGCGAGTGAGATGCTGCTCGAAAACGGCGCTAAAAAAGTTGTTCATCTCGCCGTAAGCATCGCCGGACATTCCCCGATAATGCATCAAGCAGCAACGTCCTTCGAACGCGTCCTCCAAATGACTCCAATTCAGGATCCAAAAATCACCATTGTCGGTAACGTCAGCGCAAAACCACTTCAATCGGCCAGCGAAGTGAAAGAAGAATTACACGCCCAGCTCATCTCGCGTGTACGCTGGACAGAATCCGTGCAGTACATGCTGGACAACGGCATCACACATTTCTTCGAAATGGGCTCGAAAAGCGTCCTTACGGGACTTTTACGCCGGATCGACCGTGATGCGAAAGGTCTGAGCCTCAACAGTCCGGAGAGTTTCGCCGCCCTGGCAGAAATTCTTAAATGAGCGGTATTGAGGAAATCATGCGAATGTCGATCTCTGCCGGCCTTCCGATAGAATCGGGTATAATCTCGCCGTACGCCCACGAGATGAATGTGGTCGGATCCCATGCGTAAAGCTTTCTATACGATCATCATTACTCTGGCAGTTTACTACATCTTCACTCACCGGGTGGAACTTCGATCGGTGCTGGATGTTTTTAAACAGGCGGATTGGCGCTGGATGCTCGCAGCTCTCGGAGCGCATCTACTTTGGCTCATCGTGATAGCAGCCGCGTTCCAATCCACGTACCGCCTGGTTGGGATCCGCGAGAATCTGACTCGTCTTGTACCGCTTACGACCGCGGCGAATTTAATCAACGTTATCGCCCCCAGCTACGGTGCAGGCGCCATGGCCGTTTTGATCGCAGATGGCCGACAACGAAAAAAGCCCGCAGCGAAAGTCTCCACCGCAGCCATCCTCTACCTGGTTTATGATTACCTGGGATTCATGATCGTTCTGCCGATCGGATTGGTGATACTGTATCGAAACGGCGTTTTGAATACGGTGATCATCGCAGCGTCCATATTCGCAGCGACCATCGGCGTGACCCTCATCATCCTGGCGATCCTCGGCATACAATCCAACAAGAAATTGGGGAAAGCGATCATCTGGCTGATCAGGACTTTGAACAGGATCTTAAAACCGATCTTGCGACGCAAACTGATCGAAGATGCCGAAGCCGAATCCTTCACACGTGACGTCTCGGATGGTTTGCAGCACATCCGCCATTCTCCCGGCAACCTTCTGGTGCCCGCAATCCTGGCGCTGGCCAGAAAAGCCTCGATGATGCTGATCCTGTGGATGTCATCGATGGCATTTAAACATCCGTTCAATTTCCAAACCCTTTTTGCAGGATTTACAACCAGCTACCTCTTCACCATCGCCTCGATCACACCCTCCGGCGTGGGATTCGTGGAAGGCGCCATGACGGTGTACATATCCGAGATGAACGTTCCCCTGGCGACGGCCGCCGTAATCTCACTCGCCTATCGAGGCTTCACACTCTGGCTGACCCTGTTGTATGGATTGATCGCTATCCGTTGGGTTGGGTACAAACCCCGTAAGTTGAAAGCCGATACTCACGAGACTCACTCCACCGACGAACGGAAAAATCCATCCATTCGATCCAGCCAGATCAAGGCCTCCCCTTTACAGACGTCCAACCCCGCCGGAACGCTTCAAACAGTTGACGATGGCGCAGAAGGAGCTCCCAGCTCCTGACGAGAACGATCTCGATCCGCACTTTCCTCTTGAGCGAGCTGCGCAAGACTCCACGCAATCCCCCGATCGCCCCGCAGCGCACTACCGCAAACGACAAAGCGGTAATAGAATCAACTCCGGCATGGAAAGTGCAACCTGACCTACGAGTGTGAAATAACACGATAAGAAACGAGGCAAAGGAAAATTGGGGAACTCGCTATCCGGGAGCAACGTGAAAAGGGCAATGAAACAACCTTCGAGCAATCCTCAACCGCGACCGAGACGAAATCTGCTGCTGCCGATTCTCTTGCTCGTCGTATTCGTTGGACTTGGCTGTAATTTCCTCAGCGGGCTGTTTTCGAGTGCCGTTTCCTATCCGGGCGTGCTCGTGACTGCGGACCCGCTGGCTACGACCACCGCAACGCCTTTTTTACCCATTCAACCCACCGAAGCCACACAAGAGAACCCGGTGGACATCCCGACGGCGCTTCCCTCACCGACGTACCCTTACGCATGGGGTCCTTTTAACCCGCCGGCAGAGCCATCGGCGATCGAGATTCCACCGCCCGTGGCCGCCATTCCCCAATCCGAAAACGCCGTCAACATCATCCTGCTCGGTTCCGACCAACGCCCCGATGACGGCGGTTTCCGCACCGACACGATGGTGATCCTGATGCTGGATCCGGACAACAAGATGGTGACCATGTTCTCGATGCCGCGCGATCTCTACGTCTACATTCCCGGTTGGCGTGTGGATCGCATCAACACCGCGGACGTGCGCGGCGGCGCCGAATGGGTTTTCGACACGGTCGAGTACAATTTCGGGATTAAACTCGATTACTGGGCCCGGGTGAACTTCAACGGTTTCACCACCGCCATCGACACGTTGGGGGGAATCGACGTTCAGGTGACCAAGTACGTCTACGATCGCTGTGGTGACTTCAACTACGAGTACAACCCTGGAACGTATCACATGGACGGCTTTACCGCCCTCTGTTACGTGCGGATGCGTAAGAGAACCAGCGACTTCGATCGTTTGAGCCGGCAGCAGGAAGTGGTCCAGGCGATGTTCAGCCGCGTCCTCAGCCTGGATGGATTGTCGCGGGTGCCCGATCTGTATAACAAATTCAACTACCTCGTTCAGACCAACATAACCCTCGAGGACATCCTGCCGCTGGTGCCGTTGGGGACTTCCCTTGCATCCGACACATCTCGAATCCACCGCCTCACGATCGGTTACGATTTGGTGACGCCATTCCGTGTTCCCTACAGCGGTGCAGCGGTGTTGATTCCGGACCGGGATGCGATTCAAGCCGCACTGCTGGCCGCTATCACCCCATAGAAGTTCGTTAATCACGCTAAAAAAACGTGACCGCTTCGATGGTTCCTGTAATCGAAGCGGTCTCTTGCATCTACCTTCCCGAATTCTACTCGTAGAAACCGATGATCCGATATGCGTAAAATCGCCAGCGAACTGTCTTTGTTTTTTGGGATTGCCACGCGGCTTCATCCCCGGACCGGCTTCGGCAAGCTGCTGCTGTGGATTCCGAAATTGCTGGGCAGTGCGCTGTCACCCATTCTGGCGTTCGCAGGGATCGTTGGCTTTCTGGCCGGTGTCGGCAAGAGAAAGCCGGGGATCGCCCTGAGTGGATTGATCGGCAGTTTGTTGAACACGACACACATCCTTAAAGTCACGCGCGAATCGTCCAGCCTCGCCATGGCGTTCGGCGCCGATTTCGAAAGCCGCATTCCTGTGGACATTCTTCCCCGCCTGCAGTCATCCCGCTGGTCGCTCGCGACTCCCGCAGAAGCGGAGGTTCACCGGCAGGACGACCTGGTCGTCACCAGCCGCCCATCGACCGGCGAACCATTGTTGGCCGATCTCTGGTGGCCTGCAGAAGATACCCATCCATCCGGGCTGGGCATCATCTACCTGCACGGCAGCGGTTGGCATTACGGCGATAAAGACCTGGGCACGCGACCTTTCTTCCATCACCTGGTTGCACAGGGCCACGTCATTCTCGACCTGGCCTACGCCCTTGCACCCAAGGCGCGGCTCAAAGACATGCTCTCCGATGTCGCCCACGCAAAGGATTGGATGCAGACCAATGGACCGCGGCACGGTGTCCGCCCCGATCGAATCGTACTCATGGGCGGATCCGCCGGCGGACATCTGGCGCTGCAGTCTGCCTACACCCAATCGGAACCGCCGGCAGGCGATAGGTCCATTTGCGGCGTCGTCTCCTACTACGGGCTCACCGATCTGGTGGCGCTGAATCGCTACCTGGAAGGACTTTACGATTCGAACATCAATCATCCCATCGATCGGCTGATAATGCGCTATATCGACAACCTGGGAAACGGCATGATCGTCAATCCCAGAGACATGCTGCCCAACCTGCTGGGCGGCAGCTACGCCAAGATACCGGAAAAATATCGTGCGGCATCCCCGATCAACCACGTTGGACCGCATTGTCCGCCCACGCTGCAAATTTTTGGCGCAGACGACATGGCCGGTGTACAGCAAAGCATCCTGCATCTGCATCAAGCGCTAATCGCCGTAGGCGTTCCTTCCGTGTACATCGAAATCCCGGACTGCGATCACGGCTTCGACCTCGTATTTCCCCAGATCTCGCCCTCCGCACAGACGGCGACCTATTACACCGAACGCTTCCTGGCCGTCTTGTCTTCGGATACGGCGTGACTTCCGCACTTCGGTTGGTTTAAAGATCGCTAAACTCACGCATCACTACCCCAAAACGCATTTGACATTTTTGCCAAGCGAGTCTACGATTCTCTTCCGTTGACTATGCGAAGAAAACTCGGAGGCAGGTTTGACCGATTTGCCCGAGACACTACCGCTCTTCTCTCAAGAACCGAGCGACTCGGAAGAGGAGAAACAGTACGGCTTACGTGCGGACGTCAGCCTGAGCGCAGCCATCAAGGCCTGGGGGGAAGCCCTGGAAGCGGCCGGACGCTCGATCCACACCGTCAAAGCCTTCACCGGCGATCTGCGTCTGGCGGCGAAGTACGTCGGCGCGGGAACGGCGATCGCCGACATCGGCACGCACGACTTGCTCAACTTCCTGGATTGGATGCTCAACAAGCGCGGCGTCTCTTGCAGTCCGAAAACCTACGCGCGCCGGATTACCTCGATAAAGTCGTTCTTCCGCTGGCTCGAGGAAACGGGCGTCATCCGCGAAGATCCGGCCGCCCCCGTACCGCAGCAATCGGTGCTCAGCCCCTTGCCGGACGTGCTCACGCCGGATGAACTGGATGAAGTGCTCGAAGCCGCCGGGGCGATGCGCCACGCCGAAAAGCCGGACGCACGACCCTACACCCTCCTGGCGCTGCTGCTCGAGACGGGGATCAAGAAAAGCGAATGCCTCAACATCCATCTCAATCACATCGATCCCAAAGCGGTGGATGGGCCGATCCTCTTCGTGCGCTACGGGGACGTGCGCAAACGTTACAAGGAGCGCAAGCTCGAACTTAGCCACGAATGGATCAGCACCTATCAGGAATACCTGCGGCAGTACGATCCCAAGGAGAAACTCTTCCCCTGGTCGCCCCGGCGCCTGGAATACCTGCTCGAAGACGTCGGCGAGGCGGCCGGCCTGGACAAACATCTTTCATTCGACATGTGCCGCTGGACCGCCGCCCTGCGCGATTACCAATCGGGTTTGGACAAGGATCGCATCCGCCAGAAATTGGGGGTTTCGAAAATTCAGTTCCGCGAGGTGGGCAATAAATTACATCGCCTGGCGGAGTCTGAGGGCTGGGTTATAGAAGGGTAATCATATAGCTATAAATTTCGTAATTCACGAATATAAAAATGTTGTCGAAATCGGCAGCATTTTCCATCCAATATAATAATCAATTTACCCCTCGTTTGATATCCTACATCATCTTCACCACGATGTCCCCGATCACATTTGCGGCGGCGTCGCCCCGGTCGGCGGCGTTCGACAGGTGACGGTAGACCTCGCGCAATTTGAGCATTTCGACCACGTGTTCGATGTCGCGCGGCATGCGGAAGAGGTCGGCAATGGCCTCGCGGTACACCGTCTCGACGCGATTTTCCAGGGCCTTCGCCCGCACGGCGTGGTCGTTGGCCACGTTGGGGTGGTCCTCGATGCGCTCCACCGCCAGACACAGTTCCCGCGCCGCTTGTGATAGCAGCGACACGATGCGCTCCAAATAGGTGTTGGGCTTGACGTCGAGCAGGTGCATCTCCTCGATGGTCGATTCGGCGTAATCCAGCACGTCGTCGACGGTCAGCGAGAGCGCAAAGATGTCCTCACGGTCGATGGGCGTGACGAAAGTGCGGTTGAGTTCGTCGATCAAAATACGCCGCACTTCGTCGGCTTCCTTCTCGATCAAGGTCAGTTTTTCGGCGAGTGCCTCGTTGGGTTGTTTGAGATACTCCAGCAAAGTCTCGATGCCTTCGACGGCGAACTCGGACTGCTTGAGGATCAATTTCACGAAGCGATCGCGTTTCTTCTTCCTGGAAAAGATTCCCATCTGCCCCTTCCTTTGGATGTATTATAGCCTCAAATCTACGATCTCCGCTTCCCTGCCCACCGTTTCGCGCAGCATCCCCGGCCGTTTACAGGCAACATCGCTTGACAGCGCGCGCGCTTGCCAGGACAATATGCCCATGGACCTACCCGAAGGGTATAAATCCGGTTTCGTCGCCGTTGCGGGCCGTCCCAACGTGGGTAAATCCACGTTGATCAACGCCTACCTGGGCCAGATGGTGGCCGCAGTGTCGCCCAAACCGCAAACCACGCAGCGCCGCCAATTGGGCATCTTCACCACGGAAAACGCGCAGGTGATCTTCGTCGACACACCGGGCATCCACGAGCCGCTGCACAGACTCGGTGAACGCATGAACAGCGAGGCGGAGAGCAGCCTCGAGGACTCCGATTTGATCCTGGTCATCTTCAGCCTGCGCGTTCCGCCAACGGCAGACGATCGTCGCGTGGCGCAGCACATCCAGAAGTATCGAAAGAAAAAACCCGTCCTGTCGGCGCTGAACAAAATGGATCTCCTCGAAGCCGATGAGTTATCCGAACGGATTAAAACTTTCGAAGCGCTGCTGCCGGACGTGGAGATGATCCCCGTCTCGGCGACGTTGGGGGACAACCGCGAGCGCTTGCTGGATCGCATCATCGCCCTGCTCCCTGAAGGTCCGCAGTATTATCCCCAGGAGCAGATTACCGACCTGTACGAACGGGAGATCGCCGTCGATCTGATCCGCGCCGCCGCGCTGCAGAACCTGCGCAACGAAGTCCCGCACGCCATCGCCGTGCGCATCGACGAATACAAGGACCGGAACGATCACGGCGCCTACATCGAAGCGACGCTCTTCGTGGAGCGCGAATCGCAAAAGGGCATCGTCATCGGCAAGGGCGGGAGTATGCTCAAGGTAATCGGAAGCAGCGCCCGCAAGGAGATCGAAGCGCTGACCGGGCGCAAAGTCTTTTTGAAGCTGCGCGTGAAAGTGCTGCGCGGCTGGCGCAACGATCCCAACGCGTTGAAGCGCTTCCAGTACGGAAACGATCAGAAATAACGATGTAAAGTGGAGCGAAGATTCGGTGGCGAAACGAAAGAAGAAAGGCACGCGCACGAGCACCTTCGGTGCACCGGGACGCATCAGCCACGATTCGTCGCCCTTCTACAACAGCCGGCTTTATGAAGGTCAAAACAATAACCAGGAGATCGAGTACGTCGAAAACGAAATTCCACCCGAACAACTCGATCGAATCTACCTGCAATCCTCCGAGGACATGTCCGCGCTGCCGGACAACAGCGTCCACTTGATGGTGACCTCACCGCCCTACAACGTGCAGAAGGAATACGATCGGGACCTCACCCTGGAAGAATACCTCGGTCTGCTTCGCCGAGTCTTTCGGGAGGTTAACCGCCTGCTCGTGCCCGGTGGGAGAGCTTGCGTCAACATTGCCAACCTCGGCCGCAAGCCCTACATCCCGCTGCACGTCTACGTCATTCACGACATGCTCGAGCTCGGATACCTGATGCGCGGCGAAATCATCTGGGACAAGGCGGCCAGCGCCAGCACCTCGACCGCCTGGGGTTCCTGGCTCTCCGCCAGCAATCCCGTGCTGCGCGACGTACACGAGTACATACTCGTGTTTTCCAAGCAGACCTTTTCCCGTCCGGGGAAGGATCGGGAAAGCACGATCGAGCGCGACGAGTTCCTCTCCTTCACCAAGAGCGTCTGGACCTTCCCTGCCGAGTCTGCACGCGCCGTCGGGCATCCCGCACCTTTTCCGGAGGAACTGCCCCGCCGGTTGATCCAGTTGTATACATTCGAGGGCGACGTCGTGCTCGATCCATTCTGCGGCTCCGGGACGACCTGCGTGGCCGCCAAGAATACGGGACGGCATTTCCTGGGATATGAGATCAACGCCGAATACGTGCAAAAAGCTGAAGAGCGGCTGAAGGCTTAGGAAAGGCCTTGAGCAGCCGAAACGAAATCCAATAGGAGATAGATCATCATGTGGATGCTTCTGACCAGCGCTTGTATCGCCATCGTCGATTGGATCGCCGTCGCACGCCAGAATCGTACGCTCGAGATCGTCGCCAAACCCGCCACGCTGCTGGCGCTGTGCGTCTGGTTCGGCAGTTATCCGGCGGCGAGGAGTTCGACCGTCGGTGTGCTGTTCTTACTCGGACTCGTGTTCTCCCTTTTGGGCGATATCTTCCTGCTCTTCCCCGGGGTACATTTTCTCAAGGGCTTGATCGCCTTTCTCCTGGCGCATCTGCTCTATATCGCAGCATTCAACTCGACCGGACCGATCCTGACGCTGCCTGCAATTCTCCTCGCCGTTCCGATCGTCATCGCAGCGCTGCTGATCTTGCGCCGTCTGATCGCCAGCCTGAAGGAACACGGAAACGAGGCGATGATCGTGCCGGTCAGCGTCTATGCCCTCGTCTTGAGTCTCACCTTGTGGTCCGCTTCGACCACGCTCTTCCGGAATGATTGGTCCCTGCGGGCGGGAACGCTGGCGGCCGCCGGCGGCGTCCTGTTTTTCGTCTCCGATGCGTCCATCGCCTGGAACCGCTTCGTCGGTCCGCATTGGGGCGGCCGCTTGTTCGAGATCGTGACCTACCATCTGGCGCAAATCGGGTTGGCCGCCGGGATCTTGATCTCGATCGGGGCGCTCGGCTGATCCTGGCAGACGCACGAGGCGCTTTACTCGAATAAATTCAAACCAGGCGCAGCCTGCCGTGGACGCTTCGGCACGGTACGATCCTGTATCTGACCATCGCCTATAGGGAGTCGTCGTCTTACGACTTTAAGAAATATTCGGATTCGATGGATCGCCCATCTACGTTCTGCGGCATACGCAAAAAGCCGGCGAGCAGCGGATGCACCTGGCGCACCTTCTCGGCCACGAGCAGCGCGATACGGCGCATGGAGAAATGTGCGTTGGGCCTGGCCCGCAATTCACACAGGTGAAAGACCTCGCGCAAATTCAGCGTACACAGCACGCGGCGGTTGAAGCCGTTGGGGACGATGTAGGAGGCGGCGTAGAGATTCTCATCCGCCAGGCTGCGATACGCATTTGCAGCTTTTTCCATACTCTCGCAATAGGTATCTTCGAAACCGGCATCGGCGATCAGGCGCGGAACGGCGTATCCCAGATCGGGGGTCAGGCGCTGCGGAGTTTGCGTCATCATGCGGTGGCGTTTGAGTTCGAAATAGGCGCCCTGATCCAGGACGATGTCGAACGTGTAAACGGCGTGCTCCAACGCGCGCAGGGGTGCGTCGAATTTATCCATGCGGCCCAGGATCGCTTCCGCCAAACCCCGGCGTTCTTTCGCAGACATGCTTCGAACGGCCGCTTCAGCCGCCTCGAACGAACTGCCGGAGTGTTCGTACAGCGCCGCCGCCAGGACCCGCAGCTCCCCTTCGGAGTCGTAGGTCGTCAACACCACGGATTCCTCTGCCGGTGAATGCTCTAATTCCACCGCCCGCTGCGTCAGATCCCGCTCGGTTTCCACACGGTAGGGAACCTCGCTCGCGTACTTGACCAACGTGGGCACTTCTTCTTGCGCCACGGCTTTCACCGCCTCGCCGATCTCGCGCACTTCTGTCAGGGGGTGCGACAACATCTTACGCAGCGCGTGCTCCAACACCCGCGCGTTTACCGTCATGCCCAGGTTGGCAAACGCTGCACTCGGCAGCAGGAAACGACACGAATCGACGTACTTCGAGCGGATGCGCCGATCCCAAGCTTCGTCCGACTCGTTTTCCCTGGGTGGATGCTGTTCGCGAACGATCCGGCGCGCCGGTTCGAGCGATTGCCGATAGGCTTCGAACAGCGCGTCGCACGTCTCTCGATATTTACTTGCGTTCGAACCACTGTGAAAGGCTGCGGGCCAGTGATAGCCGCCGGGCTGCCACTGCTGGTAACGCGTAGACTTTTCCGTGTAGGACGCCAGGCGGTTCGATTCGATGCACTCGATAGCCAGACGGGAAACGTTCTCGAATGCGATGTGCAGCACCGCGTGTTCCGCTACCGATCCGTGGCCGTACCCCACGACCCATTTCTCGTGGAACTCCGCCGATTGCTCGTCGCTCAGTTCCTCGGCGATTTCCTGGAACGATAACGGAGAACGGGAGGTTTTGGCGAAGGCGACCGCGATCGTCTCCGGACTGAGACGCTTCGGGGAGAGAAGGTAAATTCGACGTTGAAGGTCCTCAGGCATTTTCTCCCTCCAGAGTTGGCTCCAGAATCGACCGCGCCCTGCGGATATCGTCTTTGATTTGCTGGATCAGATCATCCGGAGACGCAAAGCGTCGTTCAGCCCGCAGCCGCTCGACGAAACCCACACGCAGGTGCTGGCCGTAGAGATCGCCGTTGAAATCCAGGATATGCGTTTCGACTGTAGGAGGCACGGGTTCGCTTTCGAAGGTCGGCCGCACGCCGATGTTCGTCACCGCCGGCCGGCGTTTGCCGTCGTACTCGACGGTGCAGGCATAGACGCCCGATCCCGGGTACGCACGTTCCTCCTGGATTTGCAGATTCGCGGTCGGGATCCCCAATTCCCGTCCCCTGCCCACGCCCTGCACGACATCACCCGGCAGCACGAAGATTCGTCCCAGATAATGCGCCACGCGTGCAACCTCCCCTGAAAGTAATGCCTGGCGCACGATCGACGATCGCACCGTTTCGCCGTTGAGCGTGAAGGGGGGGAAGATTTTTACTTCGAACGCATACTCGCTGCTCACCGACTCGAGATAGGCGCGGTTTCCCGTGCGGTCCCGGCCCAGCGTGAAATCTTCACCGATCCACAATCGTTTGAATGAAAGCTGACGATGGAGGAGATCCAGGAAATCCCTGGCAGAAACGCGAGACAGGGCGCGGTCGAATCGCTGCGTCACGACGTAGTCGACGCCCAACGCCCCGATAAGATCGGCTTTTTCATCCGGCAGAGTGATGTAGAACGATGGACTGCGGCTGCGGAGCACGACCGAGGGATGGGGATAGAAAGTAAGCACGACGGCAGGAAGATCGCGATCGTGAGCGTCTGAAACCATGGCCCGGATCAACGCCTGATGCCCGACGTGTACGCCATCGAAGGCGCCGATCGTCAAGCCACAACCTGGCAAATGGAGTGAATGGATGTCATGCAGGTGCTGCATGCCTGTTTTACCTTGGGAATACCTTGCGGGGATGCCACTCCTTGCCGTCTTCGACAGCTTCAAGAATCGCCACGAGATCCCCGTCCGGTCCAATCGCTCGTGCGATGCCCGTCGCTTCGGATTTTGCCTCAATCCGATGGCCGAAAAGGATCTTTTCCAGGTCCTCCCCCTCGACGTTTACGATGGGAACATCGGGCAGGGCATCTGCTGCCGGACGTACATACTGCTCCCACTTTCCTGTCAGAAATCCAACTTCCAATTTCGGCAGCGGTATCGCATCTTCCAACGTAAATGGACCTGCCTTCGTGCGCTGCAATTTCGCCAGATGGGCGCCGCAAGAAAGCTTTTCGCCGAGGTCGTTCGCCAGGGAACGGATGTACGTCCCGGCCGTGCATTCGACATCGAGAACGACGTCGGGGGGTTTGTAACTGACGATATCAATGTGGTGAATTGTGACCTGGCGTGGCTCCAGGTCCACCTCTTTCCCCTTGCGTGCCAGTTCGTAAGCCTTTTTTCCGCGTATTTTAATGGCGCTGAACGGCGGCGGTACTTGTTCGATTTCGCCCCGGAAGTCATCCAGCGCCGCTTCAATCTCGGCGCGTTTGGGCACCTTCCCGGTTTCGCGCACGACCGGACCTTCCGAATCATAGGTCTCGGTCGACGACCCAAAACGAACAACCGCCTCGTAACGTTTGGAAGATGTTGAGAGATACTCACTCAACCGGGTTGCCGCTCCCAAACACAGCACCAAAACCCCCGACGCCCGCGGATCGAGCGTTCCCGCATGACCGACTTTGCGTATCCCCATGCCTCGACGGACGAGGGACACGATCTTGTGCGACGTCGGACCTACGGGCTTATCCACAATTAACAAACCAAACACACTCATTTATCCAACTCCATTACGCCGTTCAACGCTCCCAATGAGGCGGAGAGGACGTTCCGCTTGACCGTTCCGAGCTCCCCCGAAATTATAGCGCCTGCGGCCTGATGATGGCCTCCCCCTCCAAAAGAGGTCGCAAGTTCAGCGACGTTCACATCATCCTTGGAGCGCCAACTGATTTTAACCGATCCACCCTCCTGTTCCACCAGCAGGACGGCGATCTTCGCGCCCTCGATGGTCGAAAGGACGTTGATCAAATCGGCGTCATCGATGCCCGGATAACCGGCGATGTGCCGGTCTTCGAGGCTCAGGCTGGTAATGATGACGCCATCGTGACGCTCCAACCGGGAGAGACCTTGGCCCCAGTAGCGCGCCGCGGCGAAAGTCCTCCGATTCAACGAGTTCTGATAGACCTCGGTCAACTCCGCTCCGTACTCGATCAGCGCTGCCGCGACGCGCAGGGTTTTCGCCGTGACGTTCGACGTTCGAAAACCGATCGTATCCGTCACCAATCCCAGCATGAGATGCGTCGCGATCTGCGCATCCAGCGGAAGATCCAACTCGAGCAGAAAATCATAGAGGACCTGCGTCGTTGCAGCAGCGGTTGGCTGGACGATGTTGATTGCGGCAAAGTCTGTGTTCGTCGGATGGTGATCGATGTTGAGGTCCGGCTGGCCTTTGAGCGCAGCCTCATCGATCCCCAGCCTGCCCAGATCCGACACGTCCACTGCGATCAGGGCGCCGTAATCCGCCGGAAATTCCGTACGGATCTCATCCGTATTGGCGATGAAATTCAGCGTTTGCGGCACACCATCGACGAGAATCGGCGTCGCTCGCTTGCCCATCTGCCGAAGGCTCCGGGAGAGCGCAAGCAAACTCCCCACGGCATCTCCGTCCGGACGGATGTGGCCTACAATGACGAAGTCGTCCTTCGCTTCGATTAGCCTGCCCGCTTTGAGAATTTCAGACTTCACTCATATCCCCATCATCCCCCTTTTCATGATCCAGCATATCGAGAAGCTCATCGATTCGTGCGCCGCGTGTTTGGGATGCATCCCATCGAAAACGAAGTTTTGGAAACTGTCGTAATCGGATGCGGCCAGAAAGCTGTTTACGGATATATCCAGACGCTCCTTCGAGCGCGTGCAGCACTTCATCGCGGCGGTCATCGGAACCGATCGCCGTGACGTAAATCGTCGCATAAGTCAACTCACGATCCACATCTGCAGCCGTCACCGTCACCATCGAAAGCCGGGGGTCTGACATTTCGCGCTGCATCAAGACCGCCAGCTCCTCGCGGATGCGATCGCCTATCCTGCGCGCTCTTGCCTGACTCACCATGGCACGTCTCTATTCAACCGCGACGGTCTCTTCCGTGAAACACTCGAGTATGTCGCCCTCTTTGAAATCATCGAAGCCTTTGACCCCAATGCCGCATTCGAAGCCTTCGCGTATCTCGCGCTCATCATCTTTGCCGTGCTTAAGTGAGGTTACGGGTCCTTCATACAAGACTTCGTCCCCTCGACGAACGCGTATATTGGCGTTGCGGCGGATGACGCCCTTCGAGACCACGCATCCCGCGATGTTACCCAGCTTGGGGATACGAAAAACCTGGCGGACATCGGCGCGCCCGATGACGACGACCCGTTTTTCCGGCTCGAGCATGCCTTTCAAAGCCTTCTCGATATCTTCCGTCAAACGGTAGATGATGTCGTACAGCCGGATATCGATGCCTTCGACTTCAGCCGCTCGTTTGGCGGCCTGATCGGGAGCGACGTTGAACCCGATCACGATCGCATCCGAAGCGGTGGCGAGCATGATATCGCTTTCGCTGATGTTGCCGGTGTCCGCGTGAAGCACGTTCACTTGAATGTCACCCGCACTGAGCTCGCGCAGCGAATTCGTGATCGGCTCGAGCGAACCTTGAACGTCGGCCTTGATAACCAGGCGCAGCTCCTGCGCCTCACCGGCCTGGAACGCATCGAAGATCTGTTCCAGGGACATCGCCGGGGGTTTCGATTTGCGTTCCTCCTCGGCCATCTTTCGATCCAACGTAGCGTTGCGCGCTTCGCGTTCCGATTCGTAGACCGTAAACAATTCGCCCGCCATCGGGACGTCGGATAGCCCGAGTATCGAAACCGGCGTGGACGGTGGCGCTTCTTCCACCGCATTGCCCTGGTAATCGAACATGGCCCGGATGCGCCCACAGGAAGTGCCCACAGCGATGAAATCTCCGACCCTCAGGGTGCCATTTTGCACCAGCAGGGTCGCCACGACGCCCTTGCTTTTATCGAGCTCGCCTTCGATCACAGTTCCCAGCGTCTTCCCGTTGGGATTGGCTTTGATCTCGGTGGCATCGGCGACCAGCAGGATCGCCTCGAGTAAATCCTCGATCCCCGAGCGCAGTTTTGCCGATACAGGAACAACCATCGTGTCGCCTTCCCAGTCGTCCGGCTGCAGACCCACGTCCGCCAATTCCTGTTTGACACGATCGAGGTTGGCTGAATCACGATCGATCTTGTTCAGCGCCACCAAAATCGGAACCCTCGCTGCGCGTGCATGCGCCAGCGCCTCCCTGGTTTGGGGCATGATCCCGTCATCGGCGGCAACCACCAGAACAGCGATATCCGCTCCCTGGGCGCCGCGCGCACGCATGGCGGTGAACGCCTGATGCCCCGGTGTGTCCAGAAAAGTAATCGGGCGTCCGTTATGTTCGACCTGGTACGCGGCGATGTGCTGTGTGATTCCACCCACCTCGCCTTCGGCGACGTTCGTCTCCCGGATGGCGTCCAGCAAAGTCGTCTTCCCGTGATCCACGTGGCCGAGCATGGTCACGACGGGCGCCCGGTCGACCAACGCTTCGGGATCCTCGTCGTCGATCATGCGCCGCCAATCCGGCACCTGTGATTCATCAGCGGCTTCTTCATGATCTGCGCTGATCATCTGCTGCGCTTCGAAGCCGAATTCTTCCAATAAAATCGCTGCAGTATCGAAATCGATTTGCTGGTTGATGTTCGCCATTACCCCATTGGCCATCAATTGCTTGATGACCTCAATGGGACTGACTTCAATCTCCGTCGCAAGATCGCGAATTGTAATATTGGAGGGGATTTCTACTACCTTATGGCCATTCTCACTCATCATAAACCTCCCGCACGAGCCTCTTCGGCTGCGAAAGGCGAGCGGCCGATAAGGCTAGGGGAATAATATACTTCGTTTAATTTGCGCCTTGGCGTAACCAGGCTGCTGGCTCGCCTCAGCCATTTTGCTCTTTCACCAAACCATCCATGAAAGCCGTCAACTCCTGCCGGGTTTCCGGTGTGATTTCTGTATTGAGGGCTTTCGCTAACGCACCATTCAGTGCGGCTTGCCAACACGCGCCGGAATCGTGCACGTACGCGCCCCGACCCGGTGCTTTACCACTCATGTCGATCTTCACACCCTCCGGACCTCGTACGATGCGGATCAGCGAACGTTTTGGCAATACCTCTCGACAACCCACACACGTCCGCTGCGGAACGTGTCGCTGATGTCGTTTTTTTGACGTCAATTTCACGCCCTCCGCATCCCGGTGGAAGGGATTCCGCTAGTACCGATCTTCCCAATCCTCTTGCTGGCGCTTGCGACGACGAGTAACGATCATCTCTCCGCTTTCCGGGTCATACTCCACGATACGCTTTTTCCGTTTCCTGCGTTGCTTATCGTCGTCAAGATCATCTTCGTCGTCTTCTTCTTCCACGAGTTCTTCCAGCTCTTTCGGCGCTTCGAATTGAACCGGCGTCTTGAGTTCATCGATGGCTGCTTTGAACGCAGCTTCAAAAGCCGTCATCGGTTCGCCCGGTTCGGTTTCGGGCACGGCCACCTGTTCGGGCTCCTGCGCGACTTCTTCCGCCTCGGCAGGTTCCACGGCTTCAGCTTCCACGCCCTCCGGCGCAGCGGCGGCTTCCGCTTCGACGAGTTCGGGCTCTTCGGCCGCTTCTGTTTCGATTTCAGCTTCAGCTTCCACGCCCTCAGGCGCAGCGGCTTCGACTGCCTCCTCGACTTCTGGCTCGGCGGCAGGTTCTGGATACTCGAAGGCTTCGTGTTTCTCGCGGATTTCCTCGACGGCTTTCGGTCCGATTCCGGGGATGTTCAAGATCGCATCTTCATCGAGTTTCAACTTTTCCATCAACTGGCCGGCTGTTTTGTAGCCCGCTTCGTCGAGGAGATTGTAAACGCGAGTCGAGAGATCGAGTGCTTCAAGATCGACGTCATACGCCGTTTCCGGAATCGCCGACCGCACTTCATCGAGGCGCTCCTGCATGACCTGACGAACGGCAGCACGACGGGAAACGACTTCGGATTGGACACGATCGACGAACTGCCGCATCTCCTGATACTCTTCGGGGGTGATCGGGCGATTTTCCGCCTTCTTGGCCAGAATGACGTCAACCGCTTCGATTCCTTCTTTCTCCCGTTTGGCTAAATCTGCATATTCGCTGTCGGTTTGCAGCAAGTTAACCGAATCCGCCACGGCCTCGGGAAGGCTTTTAATATCGATGCGCCAGCCCGTCAGCCGCGCCGCGAGACGGGCGTTTACGCCCGCTCGTCCGATAGCCAGACTCAATTGATCCTCCGGAACCACGACCATAGCCGTTTTGCCGCTTTCCAGATTGTCATCCAGATAGACGCCGGAGACGCGCGCGGGGCTCAATGCTTTTGCGATGAACGTGGCCGCATCCGGATTCCATTCGATCACGTCGATCTTTTCATCGTTCAGATCACGCACGACCGACTGGATGCGAACGCCGCGCAAACCGACACAGGCGCCCACCGGATCGACGCCGTCCCGCATGGCGGCGACGGCCACCTTGGCGCGCTTGCCTGCTTCTCGGGCGATGGCTTTGATCTCGACCAGGCCCTGGTTGATTTCCGGGACCTCCATCTCGAGCAACCGGCGCAGCATGGCAGGATGGGTACGAGAAACCACGATCACCGGTCCGCGAGAAGACTTGCGCACTTCGAGCACGTACACGCGGATTCGATCGCGTACCCGGAAGCGTTCTCCAGGGATCTGTTGATTGCGCGGCAGTATCGCTTCCGCACGCCCGAGCAAGCCGACCATCACGGCTTGCGGGGTGATCGAATGCACCGTGCCGTGCACCATGTCCCCCTCGCGCTCGATGAACTCGGAGTACTGCGCTTCACGCTCTGCTTCACGCAAGCGCTGCAGCATCACCTGTTTCGCGGTCTGGGCCGCCACGCGACCAAAATCCTCGGGCGTCGACTCGACCATGATGACGCCGCCCAACTCCACCTCAGGATCGATTTTTCGAGCCTCGTCGATCAAAACCTCGGTGGCAGGATTTTCCACTTCATCCACGACTTCTTTCTCGGCATAGACAACGATGTCGCCCGAACCCGGATCAATACGTACTTCCACGTTCTGCGCGCTGGAGGCGTTTACCGACCTGCGGTATGCGGAGGCCATCGCCGCTTCCAGTGTCTCCATCACCGTCTCTGCCGGTAGACTGAAGCGTTCGGTTATTTCGTTAAATGCAAGCGAAAATTCACTTTTCATCGATCGCTTTTCCTCACCAGGTACCCTATTACGCAGAAAAAGTGGGCTCCACCCACTTTTACACGTAACTTCTCGATTTGGAACCCTGCGTTTAAGATTGTAGCATAGAGATATATACACTGCAAGTAATTGGAATTTATTCATTGCCGTGCGGTCTCAGCACTCTTCTGCGCGGTGTTTGCCCGAGGATCTCGACAAGTCACGGCTTTCACGACAGACATCTATAACGACCGGATTCTTCCTTCGACGAACGTTTGAATTGACGCTGGCCGCGCCTCCCTTTATCATACCTGCGTGAACGCAACCCCCGATGAGGTGAAACATGGAAGTTGGATTGGTAAAGAGAATCGACATAGACAATGAAATGCAGCAATCCTATCTGGATTACGCCATGAGCGTGATCGTCTCGCGCGCACTTCCCGATGCGCGCGATGGATTGAAACCCGTTCACCGCCGCATTCTTTATGCAATGCACGCCATGGGTATCCGGCCGGATTCAGATTTCAAGAAATCCGCCCGCATCGTCGGTGAGGTACTGGGGAAATTCCACCCGCACGGAGACATGGCTGTATACGATGCCATGGCACGCATGGCGCAGGTATTTTCGATGCGCTACCCACTCGTAGCGGGCCAGGGAAATTTCGGTTCCATGGACGGAGACCCACCGGCCGCCATGCGCTACACCGAGGCGAGACTGACGCCGCTGTCCATGGAAATGATGTCCGACATCGAGAAAGAAACGGTCTCGTTCGTAGAAAACTTCGACGGCTCGATGGAAGAACCCACCGTTATTCCCGCCGGATTCCCGAACCTGCTCGTGAACGGTGCGACCGGAATCGCCGTCGGCATGTCCACCTCCATTCCACCGCACAACATGAGCGAAGTCTGCGACGCCTTGATCTACATGCTCGAGAATTGGTCGTCCATGGACTCGATCAGCCTGGACGACATCATGAAGTTCATCAAGGGTCCGGATTTCCCCACCGGCGGCATCATCCTGCACGGCGGCAAGGGACAGGATCTTGCGGCAGCGTACGCCAGCGGTCGCGGCAAGATCAAACTACAGGCGAGGGCCCACATCGAGGAAATGAGCCGCGGCCGCTCCCGCATCATCGTCACGGAATTGCCTTATCAGACCAACAAGGCCAACCTGATCGAACGCATTGCCGATTTGGCCAGGACCAGTCATCTCGAGGGCCTGGCCGACCTTAGGGATGAATCCGACCGCCAGGGATTGCGCATCGTTCTCGAGCTGACGAAAAACGCCGATCCGCAGAAGTTGCTGCAGGAACTCTACAAGCGCACGCCGATGCAATACACCTTCAGCGTGATCATGCTCGCCCTGGTGGACGATGAGCCCCGGCTGCTCGGCCTGAAACAGGCGCTGCGCGTGTATCTCGAACACCGCATCGAAATCATCCGCAAACGAAGCGAGTACGATCTCGCACGTGCGCGAGAACGCGAGCACATTCTGGCCGGCTTGCGCATCGCAATCCAGAACCTGGATGAAGTCATCCAGATGATCCGCAGCTCGAAAGACGCCGCACAGGCGAAGAACCGGCTGATGAAGAATCTCAAGCTGAGCGACATTCAGGCGACGGCCATCCTCGACATGCCGTTGAGACGCTTATCCAGTTTGGAGCGCAAGAAGATCGAAAATGAATACAAGAAAGTGGTCGCCACGATCAATAAATTGGAAGGGCTGCTTCGCTCGCCCAAGAAGATGCGCAGCTTGATCGCCGAGGAGGTCACGCAAATTCGAACGACGTACGGCGACCGCCGGCGCACGCAGATCGTCGAGACCGGCAGCGGAAAGGGAAAACGCAAGGTTCTCACGGCTGGCGATCTCGCGCCCGCCAAGGAAACGTGGGTCGTGATCCGCCGCGACGGTTTGATCTCACGCTCCCCGACGGCGCGGCTGCCCCGCCTGGCCAGCCGGAAGGCTCCCGGACTGGTGCTCGGCGCCAGCGTGCGCGACACGCTCTACCTCTTCAACAAGGAGGGACAGGCCGTCGCCCTTCCCGTTCATACCGTTCCCGAGTGTGACAAGCCCGAAGACGGTTCGGCCGTCGCCGGAATTTCTCCCTTCACACCCGACGACGAGGTCGTCGCAGGTCTGGCGTTATCTCCGGAATGGGTGGGACGGGAAAACAGGGGCTGCTTCCTGCTCCTTTGCACGCAGCAAGGTATGGTTAAAAAAGCAGATCTGGAAATCCTGCCCGGACCCTCTTCGCGCGCGTTCCAGGCCATTCGCGTCGCCGAGAACGATCGCCTCGGCTGGGTGTGCCTGACGTGCGGCGGAGACGATGTGTGCATCGTCAACAGCGCAGGCATGGCGATACGTTTCTCCGAATCCGAAGTGCGCCCGACCGGGCTCGCTGCGGCCGGAGTCATGGGCATACGGATGGGGGACACAGATTGCGTAGTGGGGTTCGGTGTCGTGCGGCCCAAGAGGGAGCTCTTCCTGATCAGCGAGGACGGACAAGCCAAACGAAGCGCATTGAGCCAATTCCCCAGCCAGGGACGTTACGGAAAGGGTGTGCTTGCCTGGAAGTCCGCAGAATCGATCCAGCTCATCGGCGCCGCCATCGGCACGCCCGGCGATCGTCTCGTCGTCCACCGCGCCCGCGGGGCAAGCCGCTCGCTGCGCTTCTCCGATGCGCCCCGCAAAGCACGCACGGCGAGCGGGAAACCCATCCTGGACTTGAAAGAGGGAAACCGGCTCGTCCTATTGACGATGGTGCTTCCAAGACCGGATATGGAGGTCAAATCCGAACCGAAGAAATCAAATGCTGCAAAGAAAAAGAAGTAAACCGCAGCGAAATACACCGACGCTGGCAGATCGACCCGAGTTGGCCGCCTCGCGCCTCTCGTCGATCGGGAATGGAAGCAACCGCCTTTATTGCGGCACTTCGTAGTAGATGCGAGTATCCGCGGAGGAGTACTCACTGGCGACGACGACCTTCGAGCCCTTGGTGAGTGTTCCCTGATACGGGGCATCGCCGTACGCAGCCAGCCAGCCGTCGAGCACAAACGGAATCACCCCGGCGGCGGCGATCCACTCGCCATTGTAACGGCGGGCAAGGTGCACGTGCGTTCCAGTGGCCTCGCCGCCTTCACAGGATGGATGTCCGAGAACATCGCCTTTTTGTACCCCTTCGCCCGCGGCAATGCGATCGTCCGTCGCCACGTGAAAGAAGAACAGCACCCAACCGGTCCGTTCGTCGCCATCCCCATCCAGGTCGAGCACCACGGCGGCCTCAGCGCTGCGTGAAATCATGCCGCCAGCCGGCGCCACGATCCATTCCGCGGAAGAGATACAGCCGCTTTCTTCGGAAGGAGGCCCGAAGTCCAGGGCGCCCAGCGGAAGGGCTCTGCCCCACGAGTAGTGTGGGCCCGCCGTGAAATCCCAGACGCGGTCCGTTGCAAAGGGAAGCGTCAGTTCCGGCTGCTGCAGATTGGCAGGGATGAAGTCTTCTTGCAGGTCGAATGGATTCCCCCAGAGGGAGACATACGTTTGATAGAAACCGTCCGGACTGACGGCCCGGTCGAAATCCTCCTGCCCGTACAGGCTGGCGAAGACGTACTGCACGGCAACCGTACCGGCGTTGAGCCAGGGATCGGGCCGCACGAGCAAACCGTCCGTCAATTCCAACTCCCGCAGACTTCCCTCCCGCCAACCATAATAGCCATCGTTGATTTCCTCGGCCACCCAGATCAACTGTCCGAACAGCCCGGGAAATCGAGGGTTTTGGTATCCGAGTGGAAATCGGGCATCATCGCCGCTCGGAAAAGGCTGGGTCATCGCTTGCGTTTGATATTCCAACAAGGCCAGCAGCAATCTGGGGTTCACGGAGTAATTGCGCGCCACCACCTCGACCACGTCCCACGCCTCCCGCTGCTTGCTGTAGGCGTAATCAGACAAGCCGGCGAGGAAACCGGGACGCTGGCGTATTTCCCCGGAAACGTCGAACCCGACCGCGGTGGGGCCGTTGACGATCTCACTGTCCGGTAATATTTGAAACGGGGAACCCAACAAGGGTTGATAATAGGCCGGGATTCTCATCGGGTAGCCCGGCGGAAGCGTCGTCACGCCGGAGGGCAGATCGGGATTTTCGGCCAGGATTTCTTCCACGCTGGTGTTGAAGTGCGCCGCCAACGCCGGCAGGTTGTCCCCATTTTGGGCCACGTAGTCGAACACCTCGCCCGGGGCATGCCGCGTACGAACGGGCAGCGGCGTCGGGCCGCTCTGCACGGTCGGACTCGCTGAAGCCGGAACGTCCGGCGTCGAAAACGGTACGGATGAACAAGCGCCTGTGACAACGAAGATCGCTGCACAAGCCATCAATATGCATGTAGATCGCAAATTCATCTTTGGATCAACGTCTCATGGGAAGCACAGGGGCAGGCGAGCACGATCTGATCGCCTTTGACGAGTGCCCCCTGATAAGGTTCTGCCCCCGCCACCGCAACCCAGCCGCTCAACTCAAAAGGCAGCGGACCATCGGCGAGGATCCATTCACCGTTGTATTTACGGGCGATGTGGATGTGCGTGCCCGTTGCAGTTCCACCTTCACACGACGGATGTCCGATGAGATCTCCGCTTTCGACGTACGTCCCTGCGCGAATGCGGTTCTCCGTGGCGATGTGCAGATACAACAATACCCATCCCGTCTGCTCGCGGCCGTCTCCATCCATATCCAATACGACCACACCTTCTTCACTGCGCACGATGTATCCCGGCGCTGCAGCCAAAACCCAGCTGTCGGATTTAACGCACCCGGATTCGATCGAGGCCGGCGCAAAGTCGAGCGCAGCCCACGCGCTGTCGCGTTCCCAAGCGCCGTGCGGCCCACCCGTGAAAGCCCACACCTGCCCTCGCAGGAAAGGCAGAATCAAATCCGGTTGTTCGACGCCATACTCATACAGTGGGTGTTCGTACGCCCAGGGGTCGCCGAAGAAATCCTGATACACATCCATGAACTCCTGCAGCGCAACTACCCACTCCGCCTGAGTTCGATTTATCGAGAGGAAGAATTGAATGGCAACGGTCCCGGCGTTCAAATCCGGCGCCAGGCGAATACTCGTTCCATCCGAGAAATCCAACTCGGTAATCGCTCCCGCCCGCCAGCCGTAATAACCGTTTCCGAGCTCGTTCGCCGTCCAACCCAACTGCCGGAAGAGCCCGGGGGATTGTTCGGCAACGTGACCCATGGGGTAAGTGAACTCGTCCCCTATCGGCGCAGATGGATCGGTCACCCAGCCGGATTCGAATTCGAGCAGGGCCAACAACAGACGCGGATTGACCGAATTGTCCCGCGCAGCGACCGCCAACACCTCCGGTCCCGGACGGAAAGGAGATCCCAGCGATTCGCGGTATTTCGTGAGATAGCCACCATACTGCCCGGCAAACGAAGCAACGTCGAATTCGACGGCGTGCGGCGAGAAGATGATTTCACTGTCGGGGAGCAGGCGTTCGTTCGGACCGGTGGTCCCGATTCGGTCCGGAATGAACAGCCATTGGCCGGGATTGATCAATCCCCGGGTGTCCGGCAAAGGCTCCGTTGAAGTGATGTCTTCCGGGACGACCCCAAAACGGACCGACACAGAATGCAGGCTGTCTCCGGGCTGCGCCTCGTACACCAGCGTTTCAGGTTCTTCATC
>JARRPX010000010.1 GCA_037382465.1 Anaerolineales bacterium
GAAGTGCAGTACGGCATCCGCAGCGTGTTCGACAAATCCGGGCTGCTGGGCGATCTCAACGCCGAACAGCGCCGCGGCATCGAAGCGCAGAACCTGGGTGTGATCATGACCAGCTTGAACGAGCTGCGCCAGGATCCCTCTATCCTGGTGGTGAACGAGAGTCTGGAAGGCGAGGAGGTCGATGCGGGCACCAACGATTTCTTCGCCTACATGTACCCCGCCTACACGGTGATGTTCATTTTCTTCGTCATCGGCACGTGCGCGACATCGGTTCTCAGGGAGCGGGAGGCCGGGACGCTGCGGCGCCTGGTGGCTTCGCCGATCCCGCGCGGGGCGGTCATCGGCGGCAAGATGCTGGCCTTCATGGTGATCCCCTGCCTGCAGACCATCGTGCTGCTCGGCGTGGCGCACGTGTTCTTCGACACGCCGCTGGGGCAGCATCCGCTGGCGCTGATCGTGCTGACCGTGATCGTGGCCGCGGTGGCGACGTCGATGGGATTGCTGATGGCAACGATCGCCAAATCGGTGAGCCAGGCGGACAGCTTGGGCACGATGGCTTCGTTCGTGCTGGCGGCGATCGGCGGGGCGATCCCCGTGGCGCCGCTGCTGCTCACCCGGGCGGAGGGTTTCATCTCGATCCTGACGCGTTTCACGCCGCATGCGCACGCCATCGAAGCGTATTATTCCATCATGGCGGAAAACGCCGGGCTGGTGGACGTCCTGCCCGAGATCGGGTTTCTGGTAGGGATGGGCGTGATTTACTTCGTCATCGCGGTGCGGCGCTTCAAGTTTGAGTGAGGGGTGTTTGTGGTGGGATGTGGGGGCAACCCCACATCCCTACTTCCGTGGGTTGGTTTGATGGGGACTAAAACCCAACACCTGTAAGTTGGGTGCGGATATCCATCCGCAACCCATATTAGGCAGATGTGTATCTGCCATTCTATTATTTTCACTGCATTAAGAAATTGATATGCCGAGTCACTCATTGACCTCGATTCCAATACCGGTATAGTCTTTTGTGGATAAACATCCGCGAATTATCGGCGCCGGATGCATATCCGCCGCCAGCATCTTGAATATTGGGCAGATGTGAATCTGCCAATCTTCCGTCACAAAACTGCTTCTATAATCCGTGGGTGGGATTGAAGGGGTCCAAACCCAACCCGCGCGCTTATTTCGACTCCGTTTCGGCATCGACCAGCCCGTGGCGCAGGGCGAGCACGGCGGCCTGCGTACGGTCGGAGACGCCCAGCTTGCGAAAAATCGCGCTGGTGTAATTGCGTACCGTGCCCTCGGCCAGGAAGAGCCGCTCGGCGATGTCGGCGTTGGAGAAGCCGGCGACGATCAACTGCAGCACCTGGCGTTCCCGATCGCTGAGCGAAAAGTGCGTCGGGCTCCCGCTCGCCGGACCGCTTTTCGAGACTTCGGACAACAGTTTACCCGTCACGCCGGGATCGACGAAGGCCTTCCCGCTCACGGTGCCTTTAATCGCCGCGATGAGCTCCCCGGGTGGGGTGTCTTTGAGCAGGTAGCCACCCGCGCCGCTGCGAACGGCGTCGAAAAGCCATTCGTCGTCGTCGTAGGTGGTAAGCACCAGTACGTGCACTTCGGGATGGCTCATGTGGATCTTGCGCGTGGCGACGATGCCGTTCATGTGCGGCATTTTCAGATCCATGAGGATCAAGTCCGGCTGCGCCTCTTCCACCAGCCGGCAGGCTTCCTCACCGTCGTGCGCCACGCCGACGACTTCGATCTCGGGGTCGGAATCCAGGATCCGCTGCAGGCCTTCGCAGACGATGACCTGATCGTCACAGATCGCCACGCGCACCATCGGGCACCTCGATCGAAAATAGGACCGTCGTTCCACCACCGGGCCGGCTCTGCACCTGGATGGTTCCCGCAGCCAGCGCGGCGCGTTCCGACATGCCGCGCATGCCCAGCCGCTCGCCGACGGTCGGGTCGTCGAGGTCGAATCCCTCGCCGTCGTCGGCGATCGACAGGCACAGGCGCGAGTCTTCCTGCGTCAGACGCAGCCAGACCGAACGGGCGTTGGCGTGCCGCACCACGTTCTCCAGCGCTTCCTGGGCGATGCGGTACAGGCTCTGCTCCGTCTGCGCGGGCAGGTCCGGAAGACGATCGGGTAGATCGATCTCCAGGCGCAGCGTGCCGCGTTGGGAGACGTCCTGAGCCAGGTGGCGCAAGGCCAGACTCAGTCCCAAATCCTCCAGCTGCTTGGAACGCAGATCCTTCAGCGCACGGCGCGTCTCGGCCAGGCCCTTGCGCGTATTGTCCAGCGAATGCTGCAGCATGGCGTGAATTTCGTCCTGCTCCGCAGGGATCATCAGCTTGATCGCCTCGAGGTTGACGGTCTGGGCGCTGAGTGTGTGCGCCAACGTGTCGTGCAGTTCGCGCGCCAGGCGGTTGCGCTCGCGGCTGGTCGCCAACTGCTCGGCCGTGCGGGCGTACTGGCCGAGCTTGACGTTGGCGTCCAGCAAGGCCTGCCGCTGAGTGCGCTGGCTGGTGACCAGGTGGGAGACGATGTGCCCCACGGTGCCGAAGGCGAAAGCCTGGATGATGGGCACGCCCAGCACCGGCAGGGTATCGATGTCTACCCTGCCCGCCACGCGCACGAGCAGGGCCAATTCGATCCCTCCAGTTGCAATTGCAAAAATGACCACGTATCGCAAAGGATATTGCCAGGCCATGATCACCACGGGAACGACCAGGATGGGCAGCAGCAGCCAGCTACGCAGTACGATGTCCGGCAGATCGCTGACCGTGGGCTTATATAAGAAAACGAGGTTGCTCAGGAGCGGCACGGCGGTCGCCGAAATCAAGGCCACGGGCAGGTAGCTGCCGCGCATGATTCGTCGCAGCCAGGACCAGGACAGGTAGCCGAAGAGCGCCAGGTTGGTGGCCAGGTTGAGGTAGAGTTGGCTCTGGGAGGCGGAAAAAAGCCTGTGCGTGTCGAGCGCGGTGTAGGCCACCAGGCAGGCGAAATAGACCATGGCGATGCCGTTGAAGTAGCGAAAAATCCGCAGCAGACCGGGTTCCAGACGATTGATCATCTTCTATATGATAGCATCCCTGTCTCCCGATCCATACGTGACACTCGTCACGTACGGATGTGGCGGGCGTCACGGCGAGTCGTGGCGGCCGGTATCTCGCCAGGCGGGCCGCCATTCTTTACCATTTGCATCGTGAACGAAACCATTCGAAAGACCGACGACATCGTGCAGACCATGATTCAGGTACAGGGACTGGAAAAACGGTACGGCCGGCGCAAGCGCCCGGCGGTCGCCGGATTCGACCTGCAGGTGGAGCAGGGTCAGCTCTTCGGGCTGATCGGCCCGGACGGTGCGGGGAAAACGACCGTCATGCGTATGTTGTCGACCGTCATCGAGTCCAGCGCGGGGGAAGGCGTCATCGCCGGCTTCGATTTGCAGAAAGACGTGGAACAGGTGCGGCGGAACATCGGCTACATGCCGCAGCAGTTCAGCCTGTACCCCGATTTGAGCGTGATGGAGAACCTGGTGTTCTTCGCCGACCTGAATCAGGTCCCCGCAGCCGAAAAACGTCAGCGGATCGAGGACATGCTGGCGTTCACCAACCTGGCGGACTTCGAGCGCCGTGCGGCGCACCAGCTCTCGGGCGGGATGAAGAAGAAACTGGCCCTCGCCTGCGCGCTGATCCACGACCCCGACGTCCTGCTCCTGGACGAACCTTCCACGGGAGTCGATCCGGTCTCGCGTCGCGAATTGTGGGTCATCCTGGCGGAAGTCGTGCAGCGCGGGGTCGCTTGCGTGGTGACCACGCCCTACATGGATGAGGCCGATCGCTGCCATCGGGTGGGTATCCTCTACGAGGGTCACATGATCGCCGCAGGCACTCCCGCGTCGCTCAAGGCGAAACTGCCCTACGCCGTGATCGAAGTCAAGGCGAAACCGCGCAAGACGATGCGCACCATCGTGGCGGACATCGATGATGTCATCCGCTGGCGTCCCGTGGGCGACCGCATCCGCATGCTCGTCGAGGACGACGATCGGGTCGTACGCCGGGTGATGAAGCGGCTCGAGTCTGCCCTCAAGCGGGAAGAATGCGACCTGCGTCTGCTGCGGCGTGACAAAGTCTCCATGGAAGACGTCTTCGTGCACGAAGTCAGACTGCTCAACGACAGAGGTGGTAAAGATGAGTAAGGCAATCGAAACCAGGCAGCTCACCAAGCAGTTCGGCGATTTCGTCGCCGTCGATGGGGTGGATTTCTACATCCCCGAAGGCGAGATTTTCGGCCTGTTGGGGCCCAACGGCGCGGGCAAGACGACGTTGATCCGCATGCTGTGTGGCATCATGCGGCCCACTTCGGGGGAAGGCCGTGTGCTCGGGCTGGACATCGTCCGCGAAGCGGAGGAGATCAAGAAACGCATCGGCTACATGTCGCAGCAGTTTTCGTTGTACAACGATCTGACGGTCGTGGAGAACGTCACCTTCTACGCCTCGATCTACGCCGTGCCGCGGGAACAGCGCCGCAAGCGTGTGGCGGAAGTGATCGAACTTACTGAACTGCAGGGGTTGGAGAACGAGCTCACATGCGATCTCTCCGGCGCCTGGCGGCAGCGGCTGGCCCTGGCTTGCGCCATCGCCCACCGGCCTCCGATTCTGTTCCTCGACGAGGCGACCGCCGGCGTCGACCCCGTTTCGCGGCGGGCTTTCTGGGATTTGATCTACAACATGGCCGGAGAAGGCGTCAGTGTACTGGCCACGACGCACTACATGGACGAAGCGGATTACTGCAACACGATCGGGATGATGTACCGGGGCCGGCTGATCGCCGTGGCCAGTCCGGACACGCTCAAGGCGCAGCAGCCGGGCACGCTCTACCAGGTGGACTGCGACCGGCCGGCGAGTGCCCTCGAGGTGCTGCAGTCGCTGCCGGGTGTGATGGAAACGTCCTTCCACGGCGCCTTGCTGCACGTTACCGTCGAGCCGAACGGCGGGGCGTCTCACCTGGAGAAATCCCTCAAACGGCAGGGGATCGAGGTGCGCAACATCGAAGACATCCAACCGTCGATCGAAGACGTATTTCTCACCCTGGTCGACGAAGAACGAGTGGCATCCCGGGGGGAAGCCGCTGCTTGAAAAACATAGTCAGCTTACTTCCCTGTCCGGGAAGAGCGGACCGAAGCGGAGTAAATAATGGATCGTTTATGGACGGTAGTAAAAAAGGAGCTGCTCCACATCTGGCGCGATCCGCGCACCCTGGGGTTGATCCTGCTGCTCCCCGGCATGCTCTTGATCCTGCTGGGATACGGCATCAACTTCGAACGGCGCAACATTCCGGCGGCCATTGCCGATCTCTCGAAAACCGACGCCAGCCGGGAATACATCGAATACTACACCGCCAGCCAGGATTTCGAGCGTGCCTACGACGTCCTCAGCGAGCATGAAATCCTGGATTTGATCGACCAGGATTTGGTCAGCGTGGGACTGCTCATTCCCGAGGACTTCGGCCGCAAGGTGGCCACGGGTGAGCCGGCGAGCGTGATGCTCTACGTCAACGGCGCTTCCGACCCTTCGGAAGTGAGCAGCATTCAACTCAAATTGAACGCCATCAGTCAGATGGCGGCACAGGAAATCCTCATCAAGCGCATTCAATCCACGCCGGGCGCGGCGAGTCTGCAGCTGCCCATCGATGCTTCTTCATTGACACTCTACAATCCTGACGGCATATCCTACCTGTTCATGATACCGGGTTTGATTCCCATCCTGCTTCAGGTGCAGGCGCTGATTCTCTCCGCGCTGGCGATCGTGAAGGAGCGCGAACAGGGAACGATGGAGCAGTTGATCGTCACGCCGATCAAATCCTGGGAGTTGATGCTGGGAAAACTCATCCCATATTTGCTCGTCAGCATACTCAATCTTTTTGCACTTCTGTGGCTTGGCGATCTGCTTTTCGGGGTCAGGATCGTGGGCAATCTATGGGAGTTGGTCGGTTTGAGTATGATCTTCATCGTTGGGTCCTTAGGTATGGGCGTCTTAATTTCGAATCTTTCACGGACGCAGATGCAGGCGATCTACATGGCGATCTTCATCGTGCTCATCCCAGCCATCATTTTGTCCGGTTTGTTGTTTTCACGCGGCAACATGCCCATCGTAACCTACATCTACAGTGAGTTGCTGCCCGTAACGCACTATCTGGAAATCACACGCGGCATCATGTTGCGGGGCGTCTCCGCCGCCGCGCTGTGGTCTTCCACCGTTCCACTCATCTTACTCAGCGTTATCTATTTCGTCAGCAGCGTCTTCACCTTCCGCAAACGGATATGAAGGCGACATCAAATGCGTATCGTTTATACAGGAGTATGAGAATGAACCGAAAGACATCCATGACGTTTCTACTCTGCCTGGCTTTGCTCGTCGGCGGATGCAGCAGCATCAACGGCGAAGGATCCACGGCCATCCAGGCGACGGGAACGATTGCGGCGGACGAAGTCGCCGTCGCTTCCGAAATTGGCGGCAAAGTCGTCGATATCTTCGTCCAGGAGGGCGACGCGGTTTCCCAGGGCGACTTGCTCTTCCGTGTGGACGACGAACTGCTGCAGGCGCAGTACGATCAAGCCTCGTCTGCACTGGATGCAGCTAAGACGGCCGTCGAGGCGGCGCAATCCCAACGCGATCAGGCCCAGGTGCAGTACGATTTGGCGCTTCAGGCTGCCAGAATGCAGGACCCCGCCGGCCAGTCGGCTTACTGGCAAATGCGGGTGACCGGTGAGTCGGAACTGCCTCCCTGGTATTTCGAGAAGGACGAGCGCATCCAGGCCATGGAAGCGGAAGTGGCTGCGGCGCAGACGGCGCTGCAGAAGAAGCTGGACAATCTCGACAGCGAACTTGCGGATATCAGCGGGGGTGATTTCGTGGCGGCAGAGGAACGCCTCGCGCAGGCGGAAAGCGCATTCGACGTCGCAACGCAGACGCGCGATCAGGCGTATGCCGCGCTGGACAACCAGGACCTGCGCGATGCCGCAGACGAGGCGTACGACGCCGCTTCGGCCGAGCTCGTATCAGCACAGCAGGAATACGACAGCCTTTTGAGCACGAGCCAGGCGCAGACGATCCTCGAGGCCCGCGCAGAAGTCGCCGTGGCTCGGGAGAGATTGAGCCGAGCCCGGGTAGCGTTGGACAAGCTCAGAAGCGGGGAGCAGTCCCTGCAGGTGGAGGCGGCGAAGGCCGCGTTGCAGGCTTCGGAAACCGTCATCACGCAGGCCGAGGCCAACGTCCAGCAAGCGCAGGACGCTTTGCAGATCCTGTCGATCCAATTGGAAAAGGTCAGCGTGCAGGCGCCCATGGACGGCGTGGTGCTGATACGCAATCTCGAGGTCGGCGAGATCATCTCTCCGGGAGGGACGGTCATGCGTATCGGCCGTCTGGAAGAGGTCCGCTTGACGGTTTACATTCCGGAGAAACAGTACGGGCGCATCCACCTGGGGCAAGAAGTGCTGATCCATTCCGATTCGTTCCCTGAATTTGCCTTCAGCGGTGACGTGACACGTATCGCCGAAGAAGCCGAATTCACGCCGCGTAACGTGCAGACGGTCGACGGCCGCAAGACGACCGTGTTCGCCATCGACATCAGCGTCCCGAATCAGGACGGGAAGTTGAAGCCCGGCATGCCCGTCGACGTGACGTTCGTGGAACAATAGTAGCGAGCTGTGGATTGATTTGTGAGGGCGACCCGTCGGATCGCCTTCACACTTCAACCCGCACGGATTCCTGTTTGTATGCACGTAAGGGCCGACCTGTGTGTCGGCCCTTTGCTTTCATGGATTGATTCAGGCAGACACATAGGTTCCCTTTATACACGGTTTAATAATCCGTAGGCGCCGGTTGGGGATATGAATCCGCTATTCCTCGGCACCGGATACATATCCGGCGCCATCGGAAAGCATCGTGAGTCAAAGCAGGGGCGGTTCGCAAACCGCCCCTACAGATACTACTGCAAAACCGTACTGCTTCAGATGTGACTGCCGTCCTGCGCCTCGTAATCGACCCAGGCGTTCGCCATCATGGCGTCGTCCTCCAGCTGCAGATCGTTCAGCTTTTGTTCCAGATGGTCGATACGTTCGGTAAGCGCCTGCAGCCGCTCCATGGTGAGATCGGGCAACCGGTCGTGACGCAGATCCTCCGGCTGTGGCTCGGATAGCTGTACCCCGTTGCGGCTGCGAATCCTGCCAGGTACACCGACCACCACGGAGCGGGGTGGAATGTCCTTCACCACCACCGAGTTTGCGCCGATACGGCTGTGGGCGCCGATGCGGATCGGTCCCAGGATCTGTGCCCCGGCGCCGACGACGACGTGGTCTTCCAGCGTGGGGTGGCGCTTGGTTTTTTTGAAACTGACGCCGCCCAGGGTCACGTTGTGATACAAGGTGACGCAGCTGCCGATCTCGGAGGTTTCCCCGATGACCGTGCCCATGCCGTGGTCGATGAAGAAGCCGGGACCGATGACTGCCGCGGGGTGGATTTCGATTCCCGTCAGCCAGCGGTTGAAGTCGCTCAGGCCGCGGGCGACGAGCTTCAAACCTTTGCCCCACAGCCAGTGCGCCAGCCGGTGCATCCAGATGGCGTGGAATCCCGGGTAAAAGAGGACGATCTCCAGGGCGTAGCGGGCTGCGGGATCGCGCTCCAGAGCGGCGCGAATGTCTTCGCGAAGCGTAGTAAACATGATCCTTCTCCGGTCAATCACGCAGATCGGCGAAGAGCGGGGTGCTTAAGTAACGCTCTCCGTAGGATGGCACGATGGCGACGATGCGTTTCCCGGCGTTTTCGGGACGCGAAGCGATTTTCACCGCTGCGTGAATGGCGGCTCCCGAGCTGATTCCCACCAGGATGCCTTCCTCTTTCGGCATGCGTCTGGCCATGGCGAACGCTTCTTCGTTCGACACCGTCACCACCTCGTCGATCAAACTGGTATCCAGCACTTTGGGGATGAAGCCGGCGCCGATGCCCTGAATCTTGTGCGGGCCCGGTTTGCCGCCGGAGAGCACTGGCGATCCTTCAGGTTCGACCGCGACGATCTGCACGTCGGGGTTGCGTTCTTTCAACACCTGGCCGACGCCGGTGATCGTGCCGCCGGTCCCAACGCCCGCGACGAAGAAGTCGATCTTTCCGTCTGTGTCGCGCCAGATTTCCTCCGCCGTCGTACGGCGATGGACTTCCGGGTTGGCCGGATTTTCAAACTGCTGCGGAATGAAATAGCGTTTATCCCCGGCGGCCATTTCCTGGGCTTTGTCTATTGCCCCTTTCATGCCCTCCGATCCGGGTGTGAGGATCAATTCCGCGCCGAACGCTTTCAGCAGCATCCTGCGCTCGATGCTCATCGTGTCCGGCATCACCAGTGCGCAGTGATAGCCCTTCGCGGCAGATACCATGGCCAGGCCGATGCCCGTGTTTCCGCTCGTGGGCTCGAGGATGATCGTATCCGGCTTGATCTTCCCCGCCTTTTCGGCTGCGGTAATCATGCTCAATGCGATCCGGTCCTTGACGCTCGAACCCGGATTCTGAAACTCCAACTTCACCAGTACTTCGGCCTTTGCACCTTCAGTCACCTTATGCAGGCGCACGAGTGGGGTGTTGCCGATGAGTTCTGTAACATTATCTGCAATGGCTGACATTTTATTTTTCTCCCTTTGGGTCGATACCTCGGTAAAGCGCTACGAAAAACAAAAGACTCATCTGGAGTGTTCCATTCGATGAGTCTCGGGTTTCTTAATCGGACGTGATGGAAATAGATTCTCGAAAATTCCAGCCGATATTCGATTGTTTTTAATAACAAACTACCCTGCGATGCTCATCGCTCGGCTCAATGGAAAGCAGGCAAGTCCGGCGTTTGGCCGGTACAATGCCTGCTAAAGACAGGAGCAGACGTGAGCGATCAGGTTCAGGGTAGGATTGTTTTTCATTATTCGAACGCAGTCCCTTGATTCAAAGTCTACCGAAAGGGGTCTGAATTGTCAAACGCAGCCTTCGACTCGCCGCAGCACTCCTGAAGCAATTTCTCCAACGTGAGTCGAACGACGTCGATCGAGCGCTGGAACTCATTCAGATCGAGGTGTTCCTGCGGCGTGTGGTCCAAGCTCGAATCTCCGGGTCCGTAGGCCGCGATGGGGCAGTTCCAAACCGGTGCGACGATGTTCATGTCCGACGTTCCGGTTTTGTTGACGAAACGCGGTCGGCCGCCGTTGGAGCGGATCGCCTGCAGCAGGGCCCGTGTGAGGAAGGTGTTCTTCTCGGCCACGTGGCTGACCTCGCGTCTCGAAAATTCGAGACGTGCCGTCCCATTCAAGGCGCGCAAGTCGTTTTCCAGTCGCTCGAGCGGCAGGTCGGGTGGCAAACGGAACACCAACTGCATATCGGCCTGGCCATAGCAGCCCCTTTGATGGGTATTCAAACTGCGCAGCGAAGCGTCAAGACGATCGAAGACTCCGGGGCGGTCGCGGTTGAAATCGTCTTCGTAGCGCTGCACTTCTTGCCAGAAACGAAAGGCGCATTCTGCGGGGGTCTGGAGCGGCGCAGCGGAATGCGCCAGCGCACCGGTAAAAACCCAACGCAGCATGAGATGACCCTTGTAGCCCAGGGTGATTCTGTCCCAGCTGCTCGGTTCACCGATCAAACAGGCCTTCGGTTGAAAGATTTTCAGGGCGTTTCGAGCGCCGCGGCTGTCCGTTTCCTCACCGGTGGCTCCGATGACGATTACTCGGGTGCCGCTGGGTGGTTCCACCTGCGTGGCGGCGATGATGAACGCCGCCAGTGGGCCTTTGGCGTCCACACTGCCCCGGCCGTAGAGCACCCGGCCGTCGACGCGTACCGGGATTTCCCCGGGTACCGTGTCGATGTGGCCCAGCAGCACGATGTCCGTTTCGCCCTCGCCGCGGATGCCCACGACGCTGTTGGTTCGATCGACGTAGGCGCGCATGCCGTGATCGCCCATCCAATGCGCCAGGAACAGGGCCGCAGTGGCTTCGTCGCCGGATGGGCTGGGGATGGATACCAGGTCGTGGATCAAGCGTTCGCGCTCATCGAGCAGCGCTGCCTCGCTTCGGGTCGGTGCGAATTCAACCACCGTAAACCTCTTCCAACGCCTCCATGAAGGTCGTCCGGATTCGTTCCAGATCCCCTTCCGGGATGCTCAAAGGCGGCAGAAGCCGCACCACGGTCGTTCCGGCGGGTATTGCGAGCACGCCGTTTTCTGCCATGGCCTGCAGGACGGGAGTGGCGCGTCTGCGCAGCTCGATGCCGATCATCAGGCCGCGGCCGCGCACTTCGCGGATCAGCGGATGCTCGATCGAACGCAGAGAATCGAGAAACCGTTCGCCGACGTCCGCTGCTCGTTCGGGCAAGCTCTCCGCTTCGAGGACCTGAAGCGTGGCGTTCGCCGCAGCACAGACGAGCGGGTTGCCGCCAAAGGTGCTCCCGTGGGTGTGTGGTGGAAATGTCCCCAGGTCGGATCGCCAGGCCAGGGCACCCATCGGCAGTCCGCCGGCGATGCCCTTACCGAGACAGATGAGGTCGGGGACGACGTCGTGATGTTCGTAACAGAACCAGCGTCCGGTGCGGCCCAATCCGCTTTGGATCTCGTCGAAGACGAGCAGTGCGCCGCGTTCGCTGCAAAGCGTGCGTAGTCCGCGGAGGAATTCATCCTCGATGGGATTGATGCCGCCTTCGCCCTGGAGCAATTCGACGATCACTGCGGCGGTGGAATCATTAATTGTGGCTCGCGCCGCCTCGAGATCGTTGAAGGGAACGTGTCCGAAGCCGGGTACGAGCGGCACAAACGGTTCGCGATACTTCGCGCGCCACGTTGCGGACAGGGCACCGAGCGTCCGGCCGTGGAAACAGCCTTGCATGGCGACGATGCCAGGACGTTGAGTCAGGGCGCGCGAGAGTTTGAATGCGGCTTCGACCGCTTCCGCGCCCGAGTTGCACAGGAAATAGCGGCCGAATCTGGGCGCCAGGTGGGCCTGCAGGGATTCGTACAGACGGGCGCGTTGATCGTTGTAGAAAATTTCGGGACAGGTGACGACGCGCTCGTATTGGCGGGTGATTGCCTCCAGGATGGCCGGATGCCGGTGTCCCAACAGGCAGACTCCGTGGCCGCCGACCGCGTCGATGTACGCTTTCCCTTCGGCGTCGATCAAATGTGCGCCCTCTGCGGCGACGATGGCGATGGGCCGCTTTCCGTAAGCGCCGGATGTGTGCAGATCCTCGGAAGCGAGGATATCTGCTTGATTTGCAGCGTCTGCTGCAGCGTGTAGGACGATTTCGTTAAGCAAACCAGGTTCCTCCTCCGGCGAGCGCAGCCTGCAGCGGTTGCGGGCGTCGTCCGTCGATGATAGCGGCCTGCGCGACACCGTTTTCCAGCGCTTCGCGCACGCTCAAGACTTTGTGTTTCATCTGGCCATCGGCCCAGGACATGGCCGTGTCCAGCTGTCCGCGCGGTACCACATGCACCAGACTGGATTGATCTTCACAGTCGCGATACAGCCCGACGACGTTGGAAAGCATCAAGAGCATGTCGGCCGCAAGCGCTGCGGATACCGCTGCGGCGGCGCGATCGCCGTTGACGTTGAGATAGCCATCCGTTTCGCTGTAGGCCAAGGGCGGAATCACGGGTACCATGCCCTGGTCCAGGATGCTCTGGATGCGATCCCGGTCGACTCCGATGAGACTACCGGAGTAGTCGTCATGAATCACGCGGATGCGTCCGTCGATCACGGCGCGGATGGCGCTTTTCCGCTCCCCGCGCAGGACGCAGGCTTCCGTTGTGCCGAGGCTCAGCGTCTGTACCCCGAAACCGTTCAGTTCGCGGCAGATGTCGCTGTTGAACGAAGTCACTGCGTCCACAAAGATATCGCGCATCGCGGCGTCCGTGTAACGGCTGACGAAGTTGGACGGCGAGCGCAGGTACTGCGGCGGATGGCCCATTTCGTTGGCGAGTTGATTGGCGCGCTCCGAACCGCCGTGCACCAGGACGATGCGCTGGCCCTGGGCGATCATGGCGGCGATGTCCTCGCAGATCGGACGGAGTTGGATATCTCGGGCGCCCCCGATTTTGATGACGATGAGACGATTGTTTTCCATGTTTGCTCCCATTTCCTGTAAAGTGCTTTCCGTGCGTGAGCGTTCAGATGGGATGTAGGCCCGGGAATTCCAGTCCCAGGCGTTCATCGAAACCGAACATCAAATTCATGGCCTGAACGGCAGTGCCCGAACCGCCTTTCATTAAATTATCCAGCGCGGCGATGACGATCAACAGGTTCGCTTCTTGATCGTATGCAAAACCGATGTCGCAGTAATTCGAGCCGGAAAGGATCTTGGGCTCGGGGTAGCGGTAGCCACCACTGCGCTCCGCCACGAGGCGGATGAAAGGCTCCTGCTGATACGCCTGGCGGTAGCAGGCCCAGACGTCCCGAAGCTCTTCCACCTGCGCATTTTCGTTCAGGAAACAATGTGCAGTGAGGTGTGCGCCGCGGACCAGTTCGATGGCGGTCATGGTGAGATGAATGGGGAAACCGCCCAGTTCCTGTTCGACTTCGGCCAGATGGCGGTGCCCGCTGGGGCTGTAGACGCGCACCACGCCGCTGCGTTCGGGGTGGTGCGAGCCCGGATTGACGGAAGCTCCGGCCTCCGAAGATCCGACTTTCACTTCCGCCGTGACCCGCTCGAGCCATCCGGCGTCGGCGAGCGGCCCCAGCGCAAGGTTAATCAGCGTGGCGTTGCAGCCGACTCCGGAAGCATACTGCGCTTCCTTTAATTCATCGCGATGGCGTTCCGGCAATCCGTAAACGAAGCGCGCCAACCAATCCGGCGCGGGGTGTTCCCATTCGTACCATTTCGGATAGGCTTCTTTACGGCGCAGCCTGAAATCGGCGGAACAGTCGATAATGCGCTCGGCCAACTGCGCATAACGCTCGATGTCCGCTGCAACCTCGCCGTGGGGAAGGGCGAGGAAGAGCACATCACAGTGCTGAAGATCGTCTGCGTGGCAGTAGCGTAGACCGGTAAAGCCGCGCATGTTGGGGTGCGTGCTGTGAAGGTAGCGGCCGATCTGGCTGCGGGAGGAGACCTGCGCCAATTCCACCTGGGGGTGCAGCGTGAGTATACGTATCAATTCACCGCCCAGGTAACCCGATCCACCGACGATCGCAGCCCGGATACTCATATCTGCGCCTCCCGAACGGCGGCACTTTCCGCTGCCGTCTGGAGCGCGAACTCCACGATCGCTGCGGGGATGTCGACCCCCGTGGGCTCGATGCTGTTGCGGAATTCCATCGAGTGGTTGACTTCGTTGACCAGGTAGCCGGCGTCCGTTTCAAAGAGATCGATGGCGACGATTCCGCCGCCCACGGCGGCTGCGGCGCGTTGGGAGATGTCAGCGATTTCCCCGCTGATCTCGCAATTGCTGGCTACGCCGCCGCGCGCCGTGTTGGTGATCCAATGTTCGGACGTGCGGTAGATGGCGCACAACGCCTGGCCGCCCACGACGAACGAGCGGATGTCACGGCCGTTGGGTTTGCGGACGAATTCCTGGACGTAACCGGTGTGGTAGGGATAATTGCCCAGCGTGAAGCGATGTTCCAGGATCGCTTCCGCCGATTCTCGATCGTTGACTTTGGTCACCAGACGCCCCCACGAACCGGTTAGCGGTTTGAGAACGGCAGGATAACCCTGATTCTCGATCGCTTGCAGAATCGAATCTTCCGTGAAGGCAATGCTGACCTGCGCCTGCGGAACGGAATGGCGCGCCAGCGCCAGCGTTGTGCTGAGTTTGTCGCTGCAGGTGCTCGCAGTGTGAAAATTGTTCAGAGTCGGAACCCCCCAGGCTTCCAGGATCTGCAGCGTGGTGAGCGTGCGGGAGCTGCTGATGCTGCGTTCGAGGATCAGATCGTACGCCAGCCAACGCGGGTCCGGATCGAGGGGATTGAGGATGAACTCCCCGTCGTTGAACACGTCGATCTGGATATCGCGCGCTTGAAACGCTTCCATGAGAAGCTTTTCCTCGCGCCGGACCCTCGAGACGATCATGCCGATCTGCATGCTACTCGCCCCAGTCCTCTTCGACTTCCGGGGCCAATGCCAGGGTCAGTGGGTCGAGGTCGACGATCTCCAGTTCGACGCCGCACTCGGGGCAGGGCAGGATTTCGTTCAAGACGACATCATCCGTAAGGTTGATCTCCGCTCCGCATTCTGTGCATGTTTGGTTAGACATTCTTTTCCTCCGAAAACGTTGATTTGTTGGCATTGAAATAGCCAGCGACCCTTTGGCCTGGATCGCTGGCCTCTCATCTCCGCGTGGACGTAAGAAGCGCGCTTATCCAGGACCCGGTTCAGGTTGCTTGAGGCACTTCTTCTTCAAGATGGAGATGGTTTCTCGGTTCGTCATGTTTTAGAGACTCGTATTTAAGAAAAAACCCCGCTCGTCTGGCGGGTCCTAGGCAAAACCATTTCTTTGCAGGCAAAGACTAGCCAGACAGGCTCCTACCCGGCTTCTTGCTGCACTTCTTCCCAGAATTATTGATTTTATTGTTCATGATCCGGCATAGATTAACAAATATTGGTGCAATTGTCAAGACAATTACATTCGTAAGAGGTTCACTTTTCTTGCCTATCTCATACCGACTCAGAGCGAGACTTGTTCCAGATGGATCACCTGAGGCAAGTCGGTGATGGCCTCGAGCGCTTCTTCGTCGGCGGGTGAGTCGATGTTGATGATCGAAATCTGTTTGCCACCCGGCGCTTCGCGCCCCATATGCCAGTGGGCAATGTTGACGCCGTGTTCGCCCAGAAGCGTCCCCACGCGTCCCATCACTCCCGGTTCGTCGTGGCTGGTCATCACCAGAGTCCATCCATCGGCGACGGCGTCGAGGCGCATGTTGTCGATCAACACGATGCGCGGTTCGGTGCGCAGAAACAACGCACCGCCGATCAGGCGGGATTCCTCATTGGAGACCACCCGGCAGAGTATGACGTTCATGTAATCTTCCGCGGCCGGATGGCGGGCCTGGGAAACCAGAATGCCGCGTTCGGCCGCAAGACGGGGGGCATTCACGTAATTCACCGTGTCCGAAAGTATCGGGGCCAGCATGCCCTTGAGCAGGCCTACGGTGAGCAGCTTGGTGTGGGGTTCCAGCTCTTCACCTCGGTATTCCACCTCGACCCGGCTGACGCGGCCGTGAATCAACTGCATCTGCAGGGCGCCGATCTTCTCGGCGAGAGTCATGTAGGGCGCCAGTGTTTGGTAGTCCACACCCTCGGCGAAGGGCATGTTGACGATGTTGCGGTAGTTGTCGCCCCGCAGCGCGTCGAGAACCTGCTGGGCCACCTGTACGGCGACCCCGTGCTGGGATTCGTGGGTGCTGGCCCCAATGTGCGGCGTTGTCACGACGTTGGGCAGGCGGATCAATTTCTGCAGCAGATCCGTCTTTGGAGGTTCATTGCTGTAAACGTCCAGGGCGGCGCCCGCGATCTTTCCGGATTTCAGGGCATCGTATAAGGCTTGCTCCTCGATGATTCCACCACGTGCGGCGTTGACGATCCTCACGCCGTCTTTCATCTTGGCGATTTCCGGGGCAGCGATCATGCCGCAGGTCTCTTCGTTCAACGGCGTGTGAATGGTGATGACATCCGCGCGGGCCAGGAGTTCGTCGAGTTCGGCGACGAGTTCCACACGGATACGTTCCGCAATCTCCTCGGCGATATAGGGATCGTAGGCGATCACGGTCATGCCAAAAGCCTGACAACGAGTGGCCACCCGGGAGCCGATGCGCCCCAAACCGACGACCCCCAGGGTCTTCCCGTTGAGCTCGGTCCCCATGAACACCTTGCGCGTCCATTCCCCCTTCTTAATGGAATCGTTGGCTTTGGGCAGATTGCGGCACAAGCCGAGCAGGAGTGCCATGGTCAGCTCCGTGGCGCCGAGCGTGTTTGCCCCCGGCGTGTTCATGACTTGAATGCCGCGCACGGTGGCGGCGTCCACGTCGATGTTATCCAGGCCGACGCCGGCGCGCGCGGCGATTTTGAGATTCGTCGCGGCGGCGAACACCTCTTCGTCCATCGCCGTGCCGGAACGCGTGATGATGGCATCGTAGTCGCCGATGATCTCGAGCAGTCTCTCTCTTTCGGGGAGATGGATCATGTCGTAAGCTGCATCGTCGGCTTCGTCGATCAGCGCCAACCCTGCAGGGCCGATGTCTTCGGTGATCAGAATGCGGTACATAGTTGCCTCAATTTTACCGAACGTGATGGAGTCGAATGCGATCCACCCGCCTAGGAGTTATAGCCAGACATGTGAAGCAGATCGATCAAGGGATCGTCAACAGCTTCGAACGACTGCAGCCGAGCGTTGATCTGTCGTTTCAAGGTCGGGTTGTGAAATTGTACCAGTCCTTGTTTCAAAACCTCAATTCCAGCCCGGAAAACCGCTTCGTGTTCCGTTCCTTGCAAACGCTTGGCTTTGCCTTCCGCCAACGCCAGGGGAACCACGGCTTCCAGTCCCGGCGATTCGATGAACACGTCCGCTTCCTCGGCGACGCGTTCCCTGCGTACCACGCCACCGAAGCCGACGAACAGCTTGACCGTCTGGCGCGCTTCCAGGTCGGTGATCCCGTCGCCGACGAGCATCGTGCGGGATTCGTTCCCAGCCAACTCGGCGATCACGGCGCGCTTTCCCTCCGTCTCTACCAACGGGGTCGGGGCGATGTCGAGGAAGTGCTCTTCGGGATTGCCGCCGTACTGATTTTGATCGAAGCGCCACCATTCGCCGGAAAGCTGGTCGAATTTGATGGGCACGGCGCGCACTTTGTCCGCAGAAACGCCCAGCCAACGGGCGAACTTCAAAACCGACTGCAGCAGTCCGCCGCTGATGATCGAGACTTCGCAGCCGCCAGCCTTCAAGGCGGCGATCACTTCTTTTGCGTTCGGCACGACGTTCTCGCAGTAGGCGCGGGCGATCAGGCGTAAATCCGCGCGCGTGGGCTGCAGTCTTTTCAAGCGCTCGTCGTACACCGCCTCGAGTTCGATTTCGCCTTCCATGGCTTTGCGTGTAAGTTCGGAGATGTATTCGAATTGGCCCTTGATACGCGCCAGTTCATCGATGCCTTCGACCGAAGTCAACGTGCTTTCGCAATCGAAGAAAACGTGCTGGAAACTCTGCAATCGGGATACGGGTTTTTGACTCATGCTGTCCAACTTTTCATTCCAAGGTTAACGCTTCTCGTAAACTGCGCACCAGGTCCGCCGCGGCTTTCGGTGCATCGCTGGCGTTCCGCGCCGCATCGATGATCGCCGAGCCGACGATGACGCCGTCCACCAACGACCCAACGGTGCGGGCTTGATCGGGTGTCGAGATGCCAAATCCGAGCGCCAGAGGTGTGGACGTGTACTGCCGCACGCGCTGGATGAACGCATCGAGATCTTGCGGCAGGGAAGTGCGTGCGCCGGTCGTGCCCGTCAGCGATACCAGATAGAGAAATCCCTTCGAACGTTCCGCTGCATCTTTTACCCGGGCCTCGGTCGAGGTCGGGGCAAGCATGTGCACGTAGGCAAGACCTTGTTCTTCTGCGAGCGATTCGATTTCCGACGCCTCCTCCGAGGGCAAATCCGGCACGATGAAACCGTCTACGCCGGATTCTTTCGCCTCTCGTACGAAGCGCTCGACGCCGAATGCGAGGATGGGATTCATGTATCCCATGAAGAGTATGGGCTGATCGACTCCCCGCGAGCGTAATTCTAAACCAAGCCGGAAGCATTCGGCTACGTTGATCTGATTTTCGAGTGCGACCTGGGTGGAGTATTGTATCGACGGTCCGTCGGCCAGAGGATCGGAAAAGGGAACGCCGAGTTCGATCAGGTCCGCGCCGGCGCCTGCGATGGCTTCGATGATGTCCAGCGATTGGCAGGCGGTGGGAAAACCGAGCGTGAAATACGGCATCAAGCACGCGCGTGGATGTGCGTCGGCAAAGGCTGCAGCGATGTTGTCCATACCATTCATAACACTTATATCACAATTCGGTTTTATATGATCTTGGAGACGGTATCCAAATCCTTGTCGCCGCGTCCGGAAATGTTGACCAGCATGATTTCCTCCGGCGACATCTTCGGCGCCCGCTGGATGGCCTCGGCCACGGCGTGCGCCGACTCGAGTGCGGGTATGATCCCTTCGAGACGGCTGAGCAGCTGGAACGCCTCGAGCGCTTGATCGTCCGTGGCGTAGGTGTATTCTGCACGACCGATTTCGCGCAAATAAGCGTGCTCGGGTCCGACCGCCGGATAATCCAATCCGGCCGAGATCGAATGCGTTTGGGCGATTTGACCGTCTTCATCCTGTAATACGTAGGAATAAGTGCCGTGGAGCACGCCGGGCCGCCCGATGCGAGAGTCGCTGAAACGACTGGCGTGATGTCCACTCTGGATGCCCTCTCCGCCGGCTTCGACACCGACCAGTTCGACGTCGTCGTCCTCGAGGAAGGCGTAGAAGAGCCCAATGGCGTTCGAACCGCCTCCAACGCAGGCAACACAAACATCCGGCATGGCGCCCGCCTGCTCGAGCATCTGTGCCTTGGCTTCCACGCCGATGACGGTCTGGAAATCGCGCACGATCGTGGGGTAGGGATGCGGCCCCAGCGCCGAACCGAGTAGATAATAGGTGTCGCCTACGTTCGTCACCCAATCGCGGATGGCTTCGTTGATGGCGTCCTTAAGTGTCTTGCTGCCGGAAGTCACGGGACGAACGTCTGCCCCAAGCAGGCGCATGCGCAGCACGTTCATGTGCTGGCGTTCGATGTCGACGCTGCCCATGTAAACGACGCACGCCATGCCCAGCAGCGCGGCAACGGTCGCCACCGCCACCCCGTGCTGGCCGGCGCCGGTCTCGGCGATGATGCGTTTTTTGCCCATGGCCCTGGCGAGTAATGCCTGACCCAGCGCGTTGTTGATTTTATGCGCGCCGGTGTGGGCAAGATCTTCGCGCTTCAGGTAGATCGTGGCACCGCCGAGATGCTCGCTGAGGCGTTTTGCGTGCGTCAATGGTGTGGGACGTCCGGCGTAGGTGGTCAGCAGCGTGTCGAGTTCGCGTTGGAAGGTTCCGTCGGCGCGCAGGCGCTGGTAGGCGCGCTGCAGTTCCTCCAATGCGGGCATCAAGGTTTCCGGGACGAATTGCCCACCGTACGGGCCGAACTTGGCGGCGATCGGGGTAGCGTCTTTCAACATGCAGGTGTCTCCGTTTCTCGTTCTCGTACAGTTTGTACGAACGCCTTCATTTTTATTACGTCTTTCTTGCCGGGCGCGCTTTCCACACCGGAGGCCACGTCCATGCCCCAGGGCCGCACCTGCTCGACCGCCGCAAGCACGTTGTCCGGAGTGAGTCCGCCGGCGAGCAGCAGCGGCGCCAAGCGAGCCAATTGGGCAGCGATCTCCCAATCCGCCACTTCGCCCGTGCCACCATAGACGCCCATTTGATAAGCATCCAGGAGCAAAGCCGGGAGTGGCACACCGATTCCGGCGTACTGCTGGAGTTGTTCGCGAGCTTCTTGCGCCGACCTGGGCCGGATAGCTTTGTAGGCGTGTGCAGCAAGCGCCTGAACATCGGCGGGTGTTTCGTCGCCGTGCAGCTGGGCATACTGCAGGTCACACGCTGCCAACGTCCGTTGGACCGCCTCGGCTGTTTCGTTCACGAACACGCCAACCGTCTCGACGAGCGGGTGTCGCCGGCGCAGTTCGCCGACGATACCGGCGCAGTTTTCGGTGGAGATCGAACGCGGGCTCGGCGGATAGAAGTTGAAGCCCAGCATGTCTGCACCGCATTCGATGGCGGCCAGGGCATCCTCGAGATTCGTGAGTCCGCAGATTTTGATCTTCAACCTTCTAGCCTCCTGTAAGCTGGCGGACCTGCGCGCCGATGTCGTCTGCGCGTACGAGCGATTCACCGACCAGAATGGCGTCGGCGCCTGCGGCGTAGACTCTGGCTACGTCTTCGGGTGTGTGGATGCCGCTTTCGGCGACGACGCAAGTTTCTTGCGGAATCATCGCCCGCAGCCGGACCGTGGTTCGCAGATCGATGCTGAAATCGCGTAAGTCTCTATTGTTGATCCCGATCAACTCTGGAGACAGGTCCAGCGCACGTTCGAGTTCTGCTTCATTGTGGACTTCGATCAGCGCAGCCATGCCGCATTGATCCACGAGGTGATAAAGCTCGGCTAGTGTGTCCTGGGTCAACGCGGCGACGATCAACAGCACTGCGGCCGCGCCGGCCCCGCGTGCTTCGTAGACCTGATAGGGATCGCAGATGAAGTCCTTGCGCAGCAGGGGGATGCCGTCGAAACGATCGGCGATGGCGCGCAGATCATCCAGCCGGCCTTGAAAGTAGCGCTGGTCCGTAAGCACGCTGACCGCCGCCGCGCCGTTATCACGGTAGATTTTCGCCAGCCGGACGGGATCGAGATCGGCGCGCAACTCGCCACGGGATGGGGAGGCGCGCTTCACCTCTGCGATCAGGGCCGGATTTGACGATGCAGTGCGCAGCGCTTCCACGAAATCCACGGCCGCAGGCCGTTCGTCGGCCCGCCGGCGAACTTCCCCAAAGGGCAGATTCGCTTTGCTTACTGCAACTTCCTGGCGCTTGTGCGCCATGATCTCTTCCAGGAGACTCACGAAACCGACTCCCTAGTGCTTCACCATTTTCTGGCTGAACTCGATGAACCGTTCCAATTTCTCCAGGGCCTTGCCGCTGTCCAGGGATTGGCGCGCTTCTTCGATGCCGGCGGCGAGATCGCCGCTTTCGACCGCCAGCGCAGCGCCAGCGTTCAACAGGAGCACATCGCGCTTCGGACCCGTATCTTTGCCCTGGAACAGGTCCCGGATGATCTGCGCGTTTTCCGGCGGGTCGCCGCCGCGCAGGGATTCGAGATCGGAGCGCGGCAATCCCAGCGTCTCTGGATCCAGATCATAGGTGCGCACTTCGCCGTTGCGCAGGTGGCTCACCTTGTTGGGCCCGCTCGTGGCCAGCTCGTCGATGCCGCCGTGACCGTTGAGGACCATGGCGGCTTTCCCGCCCAAGGCGCGGAGTACGTTGGCGATCGGCTCGGTGAGTTCGGCGTCGTAGACGCCAAGAAGCAGGTGACTGGCGTCCGCGGGATTGGTGAGCGGTCCGAGCAAGTTGAAGATCGAACGCTGGCCCAGTTCGCGGCGCGGGCCGATGGCGTACTTCATGGCTGGATGGAAGCGGGGTGCGAACATGAAGCCGATGCCAATTTCCTCGATGCACTCGGCCACCGCTTGCGGTTCCAGGTCCACCTGCACGCCCAGTTCACCGAGCACGTCGGCGCTTCCGCAGCGCGATGATGCGGCGCGGTTGCCGTGTTTGGCCACTTTACGCCCCGTGCCGGCGATGACGAACGCACCGGCGGTGGAAATGTTGAAGGTGTGGGCGCCGTCACCGCCGGTTCCGACGATGTCGAAAATCGGTTCCTCTCCGTTTTCCAGGGGAACTTTGCTGGCGACCCCGCGCATGGCGCGGGCGCTGCCGGTGATTTCGTCCACACATTCCCCCTTCATGCGTAGTGCCATGAGGTAACCACCGATTTGTGCGTCGGTGGCTTCGCCGCGCATGATGATCCCCATGGCGGCTTCGGCCTCCTCAGGGGACAGATCTTGACGATCCAACACTTTCGCTAGATATGGCTTCAACATGATTTTTTACTCCTCTTCTTTATTCTTCCCTGGCTGCTGCGGGCTGCATTTCTGGTTTTTGCATCCCGTTGCGGCCAAGGGATAGGAAATTTCGCAGGATTTGCATTCCGTGCTGCGTGAGAAACGATTCGGGGTGGAACTGCACGCCGTAAATCGGATATTCACGATGGCGAACGCCCATGATTTCGTCCGCCGCCGTGCGGGCGGTGACCAGCAGACTTGGCGGTACAGGCTGGTTGATGATCAGCGAATGATAGCGCGTGGCTTCGAATGGGCTGGGGAGACCGGCGAACAATCCGTCGCCCTGGTGGTGTATCTGCGAGGTTTTTCCGTGCATCAAACGCGGGGCGCGTACGATCTCGCCGCCGAATACGTGCCCGATGCATTGATGCCCAAGACAGACGCCCAATATGGGAGTCGATGCACCCAGTTCTTCGATGAGCCGGTTGGAAATGCCGGCATCCAGTGGTGTGCCGGGGCCGGGTGAGATAACGACGTGATTGGGCTGTAAGGCTGCGATTTGGTCGACCGTGACTTTGTCGTTGCGGAAGACTTCGATTTCCACGCCGAGTTCGCCGAAATATTGAACCAGGTTGTAGGTGAAAGAATCGTAATTGTCGATCACTACCAGCATCAGATCTGTCCTTTCTCTGCCATTTCCAGCGCCACGGCCAGGGCGCTTGCCTTATCGATGGTTTCCTGCAGTTCATGTTCCGGCACCGAATCCGCTACGAGTCCCGCACCGGCTTGAATGCGGACTTCATCGCCATGCATCACCAGCGTGCGGATGGCGATGCACGAATCCAGCGAGCCGTCGTAGGAGAAATAACCGATCGCGCCGGCGTAGGGTCCCCGCGCTTCGCCTTCCAGCTCGGCGATGATTTCCATGGCCCGGATTTTCGGCGCGCCGCTGACGGTGCCGGCGGGGAAGGTGGCGCCCATCAGGTCGAAGGCATCGTATTCCGGCTGGAGGTTTCCCTGCACCTGGGAGACGATGTGCATCACGTGCGAGTAGCGTTCGACGGCCATTTTTATCGGGACGTGTACCGAACCGTAATCGCACACGCGACCGAGATCGTTGCGGGCGAGGTCGACGAGCATCACGTGCTCGGCGCGCTCCTTCGGATCGGCGAGCAGCTCCTGCTCGAAACGTTCATCTTCGGCTTCGCTGTCCCCCCGGCGGCGTGTTCCGGCAAGTGGACGGATCGTGGCCTCATTCCCTTCCAGACGCACGTGCATTTCCGGTGAGGCGCCGATGATGTACAACGCAGGATCCCCGGCGAAATCGCCGAAGTTGAAGAAGAACATGTACGGCGAAGGGTTCAACGCCCGCAGCGCCCGGTACACCGAAAACGCATCGGCACTCGTGCGGCGCGAGAAGCGCTGCGAGACGACGACCTGAAAGATGTCCCCGGCGGCGATGTATTCTTTGGCCCGCTCGACGGCCTGGCAGTAGTGTTCGGGGGACATGTTCGATGTCAATTCCTGAGGTTCGCCGGAAGGGGATGGATGATCTTGCGGGTGCAACGGACCGGAGATACGTTCTTGCAAGCGGTCGAGACGTCCGTTGGCCTCCCGCAGCGCGAGCCCTTCGTCGCCGTCCGTCTCGGCATAGGTTAACAATACCAGGCGTCCGAAGGCGTGATCGAAGGCGATGACGGTATCGGCCTGCAGGAAAACGGCGTCCGGCAGATCGCCCACAGGAAGTGAGGACAGGCTGGGTTCGAAGTAGCGCATCATTTCGTATCCCAGGTAGCCGACGAGCCCGCCCACGAAGCGCGGCAAACCGGATGGCAGTTCGGGCCGGTACTGACGGATTTGTGCCCGAAGTGCATCGACGGGGTTGACATCTTCCGGCAGCGTAGCCGCAGATACTTCTCCTGCGTTGTGATGCTCCAAGTTGGTTCCACGCAGCACGAAAGCCTCGGAGAGGCCGGCGCCGATGAACGAATAACGGGCGACCTGTTCGCCGCCTGTCACGGACTCGAGCAGGAACCCCGGTCCGAGTTCGGACAGTTTAAGGTACACGGAAACCGGCGTTTCCAGGTCGGCCGGCAGCTCCCGCACCACCGGCACGAGGTTGGTGGGGTGGCTTTCACCGGTATGATTTCGAGACGTCGTTTTTTCCATCCGCTTCACTTCACTCTCGAATAAATAAACCCTCTCTCATCGTTGGGGACGAGAGAGGGTTCCCGTGGTGCCACCCCAGTTAGGCTCGATGTTCCCGGGTACCTATGAAAAAACCCGCCGGTGACGACGACGGGTGGGAACATGCCAGCCTCACTTATTCCGGTACGGCGATGATGCGATCATCGCTTATACCTTCTGCCTCGATAACGGCGGCTTTCCGGCGCGGACTACTCGGTTTCAACCTTTCGGCCGGCAGCTCTGGGGTCCATTCTCCGCTGGCGTCGGGGCGGGATTCTCATCCATCTCCCGCTTTCTGTGCCTTCGTTTCAGCAGATACTCTTCCCCTTCACGGCTTTTAGTGGATATTCGGTTAGGACGTTTATATCAATATCCTGGATGCGTGTCAAGAATGAATTCGGACGGAGTTGAATCTTGATCGCACAACTTCGCTTCGTCTATTCGAAACCTGCTGCAGGAGTTGCCGCCCTGCTAGTAGAAGAACCCGGCCAATTTCCTTCTCCAGCACTTCCAGGTTCATTCCTTATTGGGTTTATACTTGGTGTGACCTTCGTTTCGACGTGAGTCATGGTAGGCCTGCATTGGTGATTTCGAGATTACCCGGGTGAGCCTACTTCTTTTTCTCCTCCTCGGCAATAAAGTGACACATCCCAAATATAACTTGGGTCTTGACAGCGAAGTTCTTTTTTGCTACTCTCATCCCAATAATGATCGATAAAAACGTTACTGTTCTTCGTGGTCGTAAGCCATTGCCAGCTTCTATGGGGGTGTCTGGCTAGTTGCTTGCGTGTATTGAAACACACCACCAACCCGCCAGACATATATGGCGGGTTTTTTATTTGTGAGTGCGACATGCGGATTTTTGGAATGGGAAATTGGAAGCGGGAAGGTAAGGCGCCAGAGAGGAGACTCGGATGGTCGTGGATTCCCAGTTCTCGGGAACATCGTCGGCGGTCCGGGAAAAAATACTACGACCGCCGCTTTTTATAAGTCGGGGTCGTGGTGGTTCCTGTCGGTATCGGTTCAAGGTGATTCGAAATTGGGTTAAAAAACGTTTGAAGCACGAAATCAGCAAGCAGCCTAACAGACCATGGGGACGAGGCAATGGAAACCACTAACAAAATGAACGAGTCGTTGAGTGCTGACTGTGAGGGACTCGGGAACGATTTTAATTTGAACAGCCTGGCGGAATCTGGCAGTGGCCGAATTCATCGGAATCTGCCCATCGAGTCACTTTACGAGCAGTCTGTCTGCCGCAGGGAGGGGATGATCGCGCGCAACGGCGCCTTGGCCGTAAAGTCGGGCGTTCACACCGCCCGGGCGGCCAGGGATAAGTTCATCGTCCGCGAACCAAGTACGCTGGGCGACGTTTGGTGGAGTGAAAACAATCAGGCCTTCTCGCCCCAGAAGTTCGACCAGATTTTCTGCAGGATCAAACGGTACGTCGCCGATAAGGACCTGTTCGTACAGGATTGTTTTGCGGGCGCGGATCCGCAGAACCGACTTGCGATACGCATCGTCACGGAATGGGCGTGGCACAGTGTTTTCGCCCGGAACATGTTCATCCTTCCCGCCGATCGAGCTGCCCAGAGCAATTTCAAGCCAGAATTTACGATCGTTTGCGTACCTTCATTTGAGGCGATCCCTTCGATTGACGGCACCTGGACGGGCACTTTCATCTTGCTCAACTTCGAACGCAGGATGTGCCTGATCGGCGGAACCGGATATGCCGGGGAGATCAAGAAATCCGTCTTTACGGTGATGAACTACCTGCTTCCCCGCAAGGATGTGTTACCGATGCACTGTTCGGCCAACGTCGGAGCGCACGGGGACGTCGCGTTGTTCTTCGGATTGTCCGGAACGGGGAAAACCTCGCTGTCCGCCGACGTCAAGCGTCGTCTGATCGGGGATGACGAGCATGCCTGGGGAGACGAAGGGATTTTCAACCTCGAAGCAGGTTGTTATGCGAAGGTCATCCGACTCAGCCCGGAGGACGAACCGCTGATCTACCGCACCACGTCGCAATTCGGCACGATCCTGGAAAACGTGGCCTGCACTTCGACCTCGCGGGCGATCGATTTGAATGACGACGCCATCACCGAAAACACGCGAGCGTCGTATTCGCTATCCAAGATCGACAATGCGTTCGACGGCAGCGTCGCAGGCCATCCTAGGAACATCGTGCTTTTGACCTGTGACGCCTCCGGCGTGATGCCGCCCATCGCTCGATTGACCCCCGAACAAGCGGTGTATCACTTCATCTCCGGCTACACGGCGAAAGTCGGCGGAACCGAGGCAGGGTTGCGCGATGAACCCGTGATCACCTTCAGCAACTGCTTCGGTGCGCCGTTCATGGTTCATCATCCGACGGTCTACGCGAATTTGCTCCGGGAGAAAATCGAGCAGCAAGCCGTGGATTGTTGGTTGATCAACACCGGCTGGGTCGGAGGGCCGTACGGTGTGGGAGAACGCATCCGCATCGACTACACCCGAACGATGATCGAAGCAGTCTTGAGCGGCACGCTTCAGGACGGGGAGTTTGTCGAGGACCCCGTCTTCGGGTACGAAGTTCCCCGCGCTTGTGAGGGGATTCCGGAAGGGATATTGGATCCCGCATCGAGTTGGCCCTCACGAGACGGCTATTTGGCACGTTACCGTCAATTGGCGGCGAAATTCGTCGAAAATTTCCGACGCTTCGAGCCGCGCTGTCCGATCGAGATCCGCGTTGCCGGACCTCGAATCGAATCATTGGGATCTGTATCATGAACAGATTATCACAATCCAGACAACGTATCTGGTATCGCTTCCTCTCATTTATATCCGTTATCTATCCATTGGAGGGTATTACAATGTCGACGACGAATCTACCTTCGACCTTCGAAGAACTGCGTGCGGCCGCGCGTACGTTTGCCACGCGCCAGGGCATCAGCCAGTGCAATTCACCGAAGGATCTCAGCACGAGCATCGCGGTCGAGGCAGCGGACTTGCTCCGTCTGTTTCAGCGCCATTCGACCGAAGACAGCATCGCCATGACCGGAGACCCGATAATGCGGGCGAAAGTCGTCACTGAATTGGTCGATATCTTCATCTATACGCTGTGCCTGGCGGATCAGATGGATATCGATTTGTGCACCGCAATCCAGTGTAGAACGGAATACGATCATTGATCTGAAAGCCGATCCTGCTTTCGAGAATATCGACTTTGAATCAAACTTGAGTTTCTGAAATTCGTTGTTGACATTTTCGAAATGTGTGCTAGAGTTACGTAAATACGTAAGGAACGTGTTGAGTTACAAAATGAGTATCTTCAACCTGGTCTTAGTTGTCAGCCCCTTGTTGCTTCTCATCCTGATTAAGAATGAGAAGTTGGTTCCGGTTGGAGCAGTGTAGCTTACACGCAACAATCATGTTGAATGACAAGCGCCTTCCAGCCGGGAGGCGCTTCGTTTTTGAGGACGTTTTGTAGCATGATGGGACTCGCCGATAAATTGGTTTTGATCGTCATATTGGTCCTGTTGCTTATTATCAAGCAGCAGGGATTGTCGGTTGAGCCCATCCTGGGTTCGTGAAGGCAAATGCGAGACGAATAGAAGCCAAGCGAAACCGTAAGGAACACCAGGAGCCGCCTCAATCGACGGAGGCGGTTTTTTCGTACCGGATACATGAATCGATGGAGTGAAAGACGATGACGGCAGCAGAATCAAACTCAGATAGAAACCCGATCGAAAGCGTGGTCCCGAATTCTTGGAGCCGGCCCTGGGCGAACGAATGGTGCCTGGATGCGGACACGGATCGAATATCGGATATGGCCCTCCAAGCCCGATTTGCGTGGTCGGAAGGATCGGATCAAGTTCCGCTACGTGACACGACCGATTACCCTGCGAACTAGATCGGGAAGATGTGTGATGCATTTTGAACCGAAGCGTTCGAAGTATCAATGCACGCGTCCCCAGGTGGGATTTCCATTCCGCGCGCCGGCTCGACCGGGCGGCATGGCAACGTGTTCTTCGACCGGCGCGACTGCGATGAAAACACAAGCCAACGGCATGAATAGGTTCATTGCGAGATTACGTGAGGGCTAAAAGGCCCTCATGTATTGTTTAAAGGTGGATATGATGCGATCAAATCTCATTAAAAGCGGTTTCGAACGAGCGCCTCATCGAGCATTGTTAAAGGCGACGGGCGTGCGGGATGAGGACATGAGCAAGCCCTTCGTGGCGGTGGTGAATTCCTACGTGGAAATCATTCCCGGCCACAAACACCTGCAGCGATTGGGGAAACTCGTTGCTCAGGCGGTGCGTGATGCGGGGGGACTGCCCTTCGAATTCAACACCATCGGCATCTGTGACGGTATTGCCATGGGACACGAAGGGATGAAATTTTCCCTGCCAAGCCGCGAGTTAATCGCCGACAGCGTGGAAACCATGATCACGGCGCATCGTTTCGACGGCATGGTTTGCATTCCCAATTGCGATAAGATCATCCCTGGCATGTTGATGGCCGCCATGCGGCTCGACATTCCCACCATTTTTGTCAGCGGCGGACCGATGTCCGCGGGGCGTACACCGGATGGTCGTGTGGTCGATTTGATCAGCGTCTTCGAAGGAGTCGGCGCCTACAAGGCGGGCAAGATCGACGACGCCGAACTTAAAGTCCTCGAGGATCATGGTTGTCCTTCCTGCGGTTCGTGCAGCGGTTTGTTTACCGCCAACAGCATGAACTGCCTGATGGAAGCCCTGGGCATCGCCCTGCCGTACAATGGAACGGCGCTGGCCGTGTCTTCGGAACGCGACGAGTTGGCCATGCAAGCTGCGCAGAGGATCGTGGATCTGATCGAGACGGGACTCACGCCGCGTCAGATCGCCACCCCCGAAGCCTTTGATGATGCGTTTGCCCTGGACATGGCCATGGGCGGCAGCACCAATACGGTGCTGCATGTTCTTGCGATCGCGCACGAGGCTGGCATCGAGTTTCCCCTCGAGCGGATCAATCAGATCGCCGAGAAAGTGCCGCATCTGTGCAAGGTCAGTCCTTCGGGACCGTGGCACATGGAGGACGTTCACCGCGCCGGCGGTGTACCCGCTATCTTGCACGAGATCGGTTCGGCGGGCAACACGCTGCACCTCGACCGGCCGACCGTCACCGGCGGCACCTTTGGTGAAAGCATCAAGGATGTACAGATTACCGACGAGGAAGTCATCCGCCCGGTGAGCAACGCACATTCGGACAGGGGCGGACTGGCAATTCTCTTCGGCAACCTTGCGCCGGAAGGCGCTGTGGTCAAGACCGGGGCGGTGGACGCCGCCATGCACGAGCACAGCGGCCCGGCGCGCGTTTACGAGAGCCACGATGAAGCGATTCGAGGGATTTTGGCCGGGGAAGTCCAGGCGGGTGAAGTGGTCGTCATTCGCTACGAAGGCCCTGCGGGAGGGCCGGGCATGCAGGAAATGCTCAGCCCCACCAGCGCCATCGTCGGAATGGGACTTGGCGACAAAGTCGCCTTGATCACCGACGGGCGCTTCTCCGGCGGAACACGCGGCGCATGCATCGGGCACGTCAGCCCGGAGGCGGCCGCCCGCGGGCCGATCGCCGCGATCCGCTCCGGCGACGTGATCGAAATTTCTCTGCCCGAGCGCAGGATCGACGTCCGACTCAGTGAAGAGGAAATGGAAGCGCGCCTTCAAGTGCTTCCGCCGTTCCAACCTACAACGAAGAGCAAGTGGCTGCGGCGCTACGCACAAATGGTCACCAGCGCTTCGACTGGCGCCGTGTTTCAGGATATCTGAGTCCGGAGAGAATCCGGTCGTAGGTAGTTAAAGGCATGCATTCAAAGGAGAAGGAGAGGCGATGAAATTAACCGGCGCAGAAATCATCTGGAGAGTATTCTCGAAACTAGGCGTGGACACGGTGTTTGGCTATCCGGGCGGTGCGGTATTGCCGTTGTTCGACGCCATGTACGATTATCCCATTCGCAACGTACGCGTGCGCCACGAACAGGGCGCTGCACACATGGCCGACGGATACGCACGCGCTTCCGGGAAGGCCGGTGTGGCGATCGCCACATCCGGCCCGGGCGCGACGAACCTCGTCACGGGAATCGCCACAGCGATGCTGGATTCATCTCCCGTGGTATGCCTCACCGGTCAGGTGAACTCGTCCGTCATCGGCAGCGACGCTTTTCAGGAAACCGACGTAACCGGCGTCACGCTTCCCATCACGAAACACAACTACCTGGTTACCCGTGCGGAAGAGGTGGGACCTGCGCTGCGGGAGGCGTTTTACATCGCCACCTCCGGACGCCCCGGACCCGTGCTTTTGGACATTACCAAGGATGCGCAGCAAGGCGTCGTCGATTTCGAGTGGGACGATTCGCCGGTTCGTCTACCCGGTTACCGGCCCGATTTGCGCGTGCTGCCCGAGGAACTCGAGCGAGCCATGGAGTTCATTCAAAGCGCCGAGCGACCGTTGATTCTGGCCGGGCACGGCGTGATGATGTCCGGCGCCATGCAGGAGCTGCGGGAATTCGTGGAGAAGACGCAAATTCCCGTCACGATGACGCTGCTCGGTCTGGGATGTTTTCCAGCCAGTCACCCGCTCAATCTGGGCATGATGGGCATGCACGGGGAAGCCTATGCCAACTCGGCAATCCAGCAAGCGGATTTGCTCCTGGCTTTCGGCATGCGTTTCGACGACCGGGTCACCGGCAATCTGAAAACCTACGCGCAAAATGCGCGCAAGATCCACGTGGACATCGATCCTTCGGAAATCAACAAGAACGTGAAGGTCGACGTGGGCATCGTGGGCGATCTGCGCGAAACCTTGTGCACGATCACGGATTCTCTCCCCAAACTGCGGCACGACGATTGGTTGGAGACTATCGCCGAATTGAAGAGCGACACCGAAATGCGCGACATTCAGAACGTCCCTGTGGACGATGGCAGCCTGTACGCCGCACATGTGGTCAACGATATCTGGCGTCTCACAGATGGCGACGCCCTTCTGGTAACGGACGTGGGACAGAACCAGATGTGGGCGGCGCAGTACTACAAACACGAAAAGCCGAACCGGCTCATCACGTCCGGCGGCCTGGGCACGATGGGATTCGCGCTCCCCGCTGCGATCGGTGCACGCATGGCCCAGCCGGACAGCGAGGTATGGGTCATCGTCGGGGACGGCGGTTTCCAGATGACCCAATCCGAACTATCGACTTGCCGCCAGGAGGGCATCAAACTCAACATCGCCATCCTGAACAACGGCTATCTGGGCATGGTGCGCCAATGGCAGGAATTTTTCTACGACAGACGCTACGTGGGCACACCGATGCTGAATCCGGATTTCGTCAAGATCGCCGAAGCGCACGGACTGACCGGAATGCGCGTAGAAAAGCGCGACGACGTGGAAGATGTGGTTCGCGCTGCCCGGCAAGAAGAAGGAACGGTCGTAATCGATTTCTGCGTGGAAGGGGAGGACAGTGTTTATCCCATGGTGCCCGCCGGTGCCGACCTGGACGCCATGATCCGTCGTCCCGAACCACAGAAATCCAAGCAGAAGTAACACATTGAGGAGTAGATCTCATGATGATGAACAACAATGGTAATCCGGCCGCGGTGACGCCCATCGAACGCACGTTTATCGCCTACGTCGAAGACAAACCCGGCGTTCTCAATCGCGTGGCTTCGCTCTTTCGGCGGCGCGCCTTCAACATCAAATCACTCGCCGTCGGGCACACCGAAATCCCCGGCGTTTCGCGGATGACCATCGTCATCGACGTGGACGCCTACACCGCCAAACGCGTGGAAGCGCTGCTGTATAAGTTGGTCAACGTCCTGCGCGTCCTGGAAGTCACCGAAACGCCTTCGGTGATGCGCGATCTGGCGTTGATCAAAGTGGCCGCCGATTCGGAAGCGCGCGCCCAGGTGCTGCAGATCTGCGACGTGTTCCGCGCCCGCGTGGTCGACGTGGCACAGGATGCCTTGATCGTCGAGATAACGGGGACGGAAGACAAGATCGAAGGGCTCATGGAAGTGTTGGAGCCTTTCGGCATCATCGAGATGGTACGCACGGGACGCGTGGCGATGACGCGTGGTTCCCACGCACCTACGGCGGATCCGGAATTCGTCTCGGCGCGCGTGCCGGAATACAGCGGGAAATAACGGTCGCAATACGGCCGACACTCTAAGAAGGAGTTATCCAATGGCGAAGATTTATTATGATAAGGATGCCGATCTGTCGCTGATTCAGGCCAAGAAAGTGGCCATCATCGGCTACGGATCGCAAGGCCACGCACATGCCCTCAACCTGACGGACAGCGGCGTGACGGTTAAGGTCGCTGAACTCGAAGGCACCAGCAACTACGAAAAAGCCGTCGCCCACGATGTGGACGTGACCAACGCCGCCGAGGCCGCAGCCTGGGCGGACGTGATCATGATGCTGGTACCCGACACGGCCGCACCGAAGGTATACGAATCCGCGATACGTGAGAATCTCAGCGAGGGGAAGATGCTCATGTTCGCCCACGGTTTCAACATCCGTTTCGAGACGATCCAGCCGCCGGATTTCGTCGACGTCAGCATGGTCGCCCCCAAGGCGCCCGGGCATCGCGTGCGTGAGGTTTTCCAGCAGGGCGGCGGTACACCGGCGTTGTTCGCCGTGGAACAGAATCCGAGCGGCCAGGCACGCGAGCTGACGCTCTCCTACGCCAAAGCGCTGGGCGCCACACGCGCCGGAGTGCTCGAGACCACCTTTGCCGAGGAAACCGAGACCGACCTCTTCGGCGAACAAACGGTCCTCTGCGGCGGCATCAGCGCCCTGGTCAAGGCGGCGTTCGAGACGCTGGTCAAGGCGGGGTACCAACCGGAACTGGCTTACTTCGAATGTATGCACGAGTTGAAGCTGATCGTAGATTTGATGTACCGCGGCGGTTTGAACTACATGCGCTACTCGGTCAGTGATACGGCGGAGCACGGCGATTACACCGCCGGACCGCGCATCATCACCGAAGAGACTCAGGGTGAAATGCGCAAGATCCTGGAAGAGATTCAAGACGGCACCTATGCCAAGAAATGGATCGCCGAGAACGAAGCCGGGCGCCCCTGGTTCAACGAACAACGTCGTAAAGAGCAGGAGCATCCTATCGAGAAGGTGGGTGCGAAGCTGCGCGAAATGATGCCGTTCTTGGATCCAGTTACGATCAAGCCCGGCGAATAATCGCAAGAGAGAATTGGGGTAGGGAAATGGTTGATCAGAAAAATAACTACGTCCGCATTTTCGACACGACGCTGCGCGATGGCGAACAGTCGCCAGGCGCGACGATGACCTCCGCCGAAAAGCTGGAATTGGCGCGTGCGCTTGCGCGCATGGGCGTGGACATCATCGAAGCCGGCTTCCCGGCGGCTTCGCCGGACGATCTTGAGGCGGTGCGCCGCATCGCCGAGGACATCGGCCAGGTCGCCGGACCGAGTGGGCAGCCGCCCGTCATCTGCGGCCTGGCGCGTGCCACCAAAGCTGACATCGATAAATCCTGGCAGGCGATTCAATACGCCGAACGGCCGCGCATCCACACATTCCTGGCCACGTCTGAAATCCACATGAAGCACAAGCTGCGCATGAAACCGAAGCAGGTGCTGGCCAGCGTGAAGGAAATGGTGGCCTACGCCAAGGCATACTGCGAAGATGTCGAGTTCAGCCCCGAAGATGCAGGCCGCAGCGATCCCGAATTTCTCTACGTCGTTTTGGAGGCTGCGATCAATGCCGGCGCGACAACGCTGAACATACCCGACACCGTCGGTTACACCACGCCGGATGAATTCGGCGCCTTGATCAGCGGCATCGCCGAAAACGTCCCGGGAATCGAGGACGTGATCATCTCGGTGCACTGTCACGACGACCTGGGCCTGGCGACGGCGAACACGCTGGCCGGTATTCGCGCCGGCGCTCGCCAGGTAGAAGTCACGATCAACGGCATCGGCGAGCGGGCGGGAAACAGCTCGCTGGAAGAAGTGGTGATGATCCTGCACACGCGCCACCCGGTGCTCGGCCTGGAAACCGGTATCGTCACACCGCAGATCGCGCGCGTGAGTCGCCTGGTGAGCAACTACACGGGGATCGTCGTGCCGCCGAACAAGGCCGTCGTCGGCGCCAACGCCTTTGCCCACGAAGCTGGCATTCACCAGGACGGCATGCTCAAGGAAAAGACTACCTACGAGATCATGCGCCCGGAAACGATCGGTTTGACGCAGAGCACGCTGGTGCTGGGCAAGCACTCCGGCCGGCATGCTTTCCGTGTACGGATGGAGGAGCTGGGCTATCTGCTCGACGATGCGGAATTGGATGAAGCGTTCTACCGCTTCAAGGATCTGGCCGACAAGAAGAAGACCGTTACCGATGCCGATCTCGAAGCGTTGACCACCGACGTGATCTACCAGCCGGCGGAAATCTATGGGCTGGACGGTTTGCAGGTCGCCTGTGGGACGATGGGCTTGCCGACGGCCACGGTGCGTTTGCACGGCCCGGACGGTGAGGAGTATGTGCAGGCTGCCGTCGGGACGGGACCCGTGGACGCGGCCTACGCTGCCATCGACCAGATCGTCCGGGTTCCCAACAGGCTGCTTGAATTTTCCGTGCAGGCTGTGACTGAGGGGATCGATGCGCAGGGTGAAGTAACCGTCCGCATCCAGGCGCAGGACGGCGATCATTCAACCCATGCGCAGTGCGACGAAGAACATCAGCGTACCTACGGCGGTTACGGTGCGGATACGGACATTATCGTCGCCAGCGTTAAAGCCTACATGGCGGCGTTGAACAAGCTGTTGAGCGTGCAGGGCGACGAGACGAAGGAACCCAAACCCGCACCTTTGGGCGCTGTGGAGTAAAGATAGGCAATGACGAATTCCAAGACACTTTTCGACAAGGTCTGGGACGCCCATGTCGTCGAACAGGAACTGGGCTATCCGGCCGTGCTGTACGTCGACCGGCATCTGGTGCACGAAGTCACCTCGCCGCAAGCGTTCAGCGCGTTGCGGGCGCGCGGTCTCCAGGTCCGTCGTGCGGACATGACGTTCGCCACGATGGATCATTCCACCCCGACCTTGCCATTGAACCAGATCGAATTCGAGCCGCAGGCGAAGGCACAGCTCGATTTGCTCGAGGACAACACACGTCGCTTCGGGATCACACTTTTTCCCATGGGCACGGAACGCAACGGCATCGTGCACGTGATCGGTCCGGAATTGGGACTGATCCATCCCGGCATGACCGTCGTCTGCGGCGACAGCCATACAGCGACTCACGGCGCCTTTGGCGCCCTGGCGTTCGGTATCGGCACCAGCGAGGTGAGCCACGTGCTGGCCACGCAGTGTCTGCTGCAGTACAAACCGAACACCCTGGAGGTCCGTTTCGAAGGTACGTTGGGTCCGGGGGTTACGGCCAAGGACCTCATCCTGGGCTTGATCTCCCGGATCGGCGTGGAAGGCGGCACGGGCAACGTGATCGAGTACACCGGCGAGGCGATCCGCCGGCTGGACATGCAGGGCCGTATGACGGTTTGCAACATGAGTATCGAGGCGGGCGCGCGTGCGGGGATGATTGCGCCGGACGACGCCACGTTCGAATATCTCGCCGGGCGGGAACATGCGCCCAAAGGCGAAGATTGGGATCGTGCGCTGGAGCACTGGCGCAAGCTGCCGTCGGATCCGCAAGCGACGTACGATAAATCGATCACGATCGACGTTTCCGGTCTGGAGCCGATGATCACCTACGGCACCCATCCGGGCATGGGCATTCCCATCAGCGCACCGATTCCCGATCCAAACCGATTTGGCGATGCAAGCGAACGTGCTGCTGTGGAGAAGGCGCTGGCGTACATGGATTTGCAGCCGGGCGCGCCGATCTTGGGCCAGAAAATCGACGTGGTTTTCGTCGGCTCCTGCACCAATTCCCGTTTGCCGGATTTACGCATGGCCGCATCGCTGCTTGAAGGCCGCAAGGTGGCCGAGGGGGTGAGAATGCTCGTGGTTCCGGGTTCGCATCACATCCGCCAGCAGGCCGAAGCCGAAGGCCTGGATCGGATTTTCACCCAGGCCGGTGCGGAGTGGCGTCTTCCCGGCTGTTCGATGTGCATCGCCATGAACGGGGACCAGCTCGAGCCCGGTCAATACGCCGTCAGCACCAGCAACCGCAATTTCGAGGGTCGGCAGGGCAAGGGCGGCCGTACTTTCCTCGCTTCTCCGCTCACCGCGGCCGCTGCGGCGGTGATGGGCTGCGTAAGCGATCCGCGTCCGTTGATGGCTGGGAGGGAGTTAATCGATGCCTGAATTCACGCGTCTGACCTCCCGGATGGCGTACATGCCCCAGGAAAACATCGATACGGACCAGATCATACCGGCCCGTTATCTCAAACTCACTGACCGAGAGGGCTTTGGCAAACATCTCTTTGCCGATTGGCGCTATTTGCCGGACGGGTCGCCCAATCCGACGTTCTTACTCAATCAACTGCAGCCCGGACAGACGAACGTGCTCCTTGCAGGTGATAACTTCGGATGCGGCTCATCCCGCGAACACGCGCCCTGGGCGTTGTATGACTGGGGCTTCCGGGCAGTGATCTCGACGTCTTTTGCCGACATCTTCAAAAATAACGCATTGAAAAACGGCTTGCTGCCCATTCCTGTGGAAGCGGGTGATTATCAGAAATTGGTGGCTTTGATCACCGCTGAGCCGCATGCGGAAATCAGCATCGATCTGACGGAGCAGACCATCACGCTGCCCGACGGTTCGAAAATAGACTTTCCCATCGATCATTTCTCCAAACATTGTTTGTTGGAAGGAATCGATTCACTCGATTATCTACTCTCTATGAGTGAGCCGATCGAGAGGTACGAGGCGAAACATGACGAAACTTACGCAGGCTGAACCCCGGATCGTCGAGGTTTACGATACGACGCTGCGCGACGGATCGCAGCGGGAGGGTCTATCTTTCTCCTGTGACGACAAGATCCGTATCGCCAAGCGTCTCGATCAACTGGGCGTAGGTTATATCGAGGGCGGCTGGCCAGGATCGAACGTGAAGGACGTCGAATTTTTCGAGCGCGCCAGGGACATCGGCTGGAAAACGGCAGAAATTACCGCATTTGGCGCGACGCGGCGGGCGGACACGCCAGTGGAAGAAGATGTAAATTTGAATGCGCTGCTGGCGGCGGGAACTTCTGTCTGTACGCTGGTAGGCAAGGCTTGGACGCTGCACGTGGAAGAAGTGCTGCGGACTACTGTGGGTGAGAATTTCCGCATGATTGAAGAGAGCATCGCCTATCTGCGCAGCAAGGGCCGGCGGGTCATTTTTGACGCGGAGCATTTCTTCGATGGTTACAAGGACGATCCTGAATTCGCCCTGGAAATCCTGCGCGCCGCCGAACGCGGTGGAGCGGAAACCGTGGTGCTGTGTGACACGAATGGCGGTTCGCTGCCGTGGTTTATCGCGGATGTCGTTTCTGCCATTGGACAGAAGGTGGACGTGACGCTCGGAATTCACACGCACAACGACAGCGAGTTGGCCGTGGCCAACACGTTGACCGCTGTGCGGGCCGGAGCGAGCCAGATTCAGGGGACGATCAACGGCTACGGCGAACGCTGCGGCAACGCCAATCTGTGTACCATCATTCCCGATCTCGAATTGAAAATGGGCTGCCGCTGTTTGCCGGAAGGCAAACTAAAAGAAATGTACGACGTTTCCGGGTTCGTATCCGAAGTCGCCAATCTCTCTCCCGACGAACACATGGCATACGTCGGCCGCAGCGCCTTCGCGCACAAAGGCGGCATCCACGCCGCCGCCATGCGCCGCAACGTCCATTCCTACCAGCACATCGAGCCGGAACTTGTGGGCAATCAGATGCGTGTGGTAGTGAGCGAGCTTTCGGGACGCGGCAATCTACTCAGCCACGCCGAGATATTGGGCATCGAGGTGGGCGAGAATGGAGAAATCGGCCAGATTCTCGAACGCATCAAGGACCTCGAAGCGAGGGGTTTCTCGTTCGAAGCCGCCGAGGCTTCGGTGGGGATCATGTTGAAACGCCAGGAACCGGGCTATGAGCCGCCTTTCAAGCTCATCGATTTCGTCGTCATGGTCGAACACCGTCAGGGTCGCGGCACGTTTGCCGAAGCGACGGTGAAAGTGTCCGTCGATGGGGAGGTGCTGCACACAGCTGCGGAAGGCAACGGACCTGTGAATGCCCTGGACGCTGCGCTGCGCAAGGCGCTCATCCCGGTCTATCCTGCATTGCGCCAGTTCCAACTGATGGATTACAAGGTGCGCATCCTGGATGGCAACAGCGGCACTGCAGCCACGACGCGAGTGCTCATCGACACGCGCAACGAAAATTCCAGTTGGAGTACAGTAGGGGCCTCGGCGAACATCATCGAGGCATCCTGGTTGGCGCTGGCGGACAGCGTCGAGTACGGTTTGATGATTGCGGAACACCCATCGGGGGGTTGATCGCCCGAGGGTTTGAAACGAAAATTAGAACGAGGAGGAAAAAGCGCTCCGCTTCCACGGATCTGAATTCTGGATCCGACGGGAGTGATTCCCGCGTCACGTGGAGCCAACATCATGCATAAAAAAATTGTTGAACTGCCCGGAGACGGGATCGGAGTGGAGGTCGTTCGTGAAGGCCGGAAGGTCCTGGAAACGGTGGCCGAACGCTTTGGGCATGATTTTGAATTCGAGGGACATCTGATTGGCGGTGCGGCCATCGATGCCACGGGCATTGCCCTGAGCGACGAGACTCTCGCGGCATGCAAGCAAGCCGATGCGGTGCTTTTGGGGGCAGTGGGCGGCCCGAAGTGGGACGATCCGCAAGCAGCCGTGCGCCCCGAGCAGGGGATATTGAAGCTGCGCTATGATTTGAGATTGTTCGCCAATCTGCGCCCAGTATTCGCCTATCCGGCGTTGATCGATGCCTCTCCGCTGCGTGAAGAGAGAGTGCGCGGCGTGGATCTGCTCATCGTGCGCGAACTGACCGGCGGCTTGTATTTCGGCGAACCGCGCACGCGCAAACAGATCGACGGTCTGACGCAGGCCATCGACACGCTGGTTTACAATGAAGTCGAAATCCGGCGCATCGTCGAGCTTGGCTTCCGACTGGCGCAAGGGCGCAGGCGAAAGGTTACATCCGTGGACAAGGCCAACGTCCTGGAGAGTTCGCGGCTGTGGCGCCAGATCGCGCACGAGGTGGCGGCGGAATTCCCTGCAGTCGAATTCGAAGACCAATTGGTCGATTCGGCGGCCATGCGCATGATCGCCAATGCCGCCAGTTTCGACGTGATTGTCACCGAAAACATGTTCGGCGACATCCTCAGCGACGAAGCCTCCGTGCTCACCGGCTCGCTGGGCATGCTGCCCAGCGCTTCACTGGGTGAGGGAAGCTTGGGCGTCTACGAACCGATCCACGGCTCTGCACCGGACATCGCCGGGAAAGGTATCGCCAACCCGTTAGGCACGATTCTCAGTGCGGCCATGCTGCTGCGCCACTCGCTTGGAATGGAGGAGGAGGCGCAGGCTGTCGAATCTGCAGTCTCGGCAGCCATCGAAGCCGGGGACCGCACGAAAGATCTGGGCGGTGAGTTGTCCACGCAGGCCATGGGTGATTCGGTCTGCGCACGTCTTGGGTCGTAAGGCGCAGGCGTTACCCGGTTTGTAATAGGGGAGGTTGAATAACCAACATGACATCGATCGCATTTCAAGGTGAATTGGGCGCTTACAGCGAGGAAGCGGCGCTGGCTCTTTTTGGACCCCAAGTCGAGCCTGTGCCCTGTCCCACTTTTGAGCAAGTGTTTATCACGGTCGAAGAAGGTAAAGCGGATCAGGGATTGATTCCCATCGAAAACTCGCTCGCGGGCAGCGTTTACCGGAATTACGACCTGCTATTGCAATACCAACTTCACATCGTCGCTGAATATCATCTACGCGTACGCCACTGTTTGTTGGCTTTGCCGGGCGTGGAGGTGGCTGACCTGCGCCAGATCCTCTCCCATCCGCAGGCGCTGGCGCAGTGCCGCCAGTGGTTGGAGCAGCATCCGGACATAGAGATCGTTTCTGCCTACGATACCGCCGGAAGCGCACGCATCATTTCGGAGGAGGGGCGGCGTGATGCGGCGGCCATCGCTTCTCACCGAGCGGCGGAAGTCTATGGCATGCACATCCTTGCAGAGGGAATCGAAAGTGATACGGCCAATTATACGCGCTTTCTGGGCTTGAAGAAGACGGCCGTCGATCCGGGGGACGATGCCAAGACTTCCATCGCTTTCGCTTTGCGTAACCGCCCCGGAGCTTTGTATGAGGGCTTACACACCTTCGCTGCGCGGGGCATCGATCTGACCAAGATCGAATCGCGGCCTATCGTGGGCAAACCCTGGGAATACCTGTTTTACCTCGACTTCGCCGGTTCTCCGCAGCAGGAGGCGGTGGGTGAGGCGCTGGAGGAGTTAAAAGCCCTCTCCACGATGTTCCGCGTACTCGGTGCTTATCCCCGGCATCATTGGAAATCATCGGCCGGATAGCCCTGAGGTGGGTTAATTGTTAACATCATCACATCATCTAAAAAGGAATTACGATGGCGACACGAGCTTTGCGGGGCGCAGTGCGCGTCCCGGAAAACACCAAGGAATCTATCTTTTCAGCCACGCAGGAATTATTGCGGGCCCTGATCGAACGTAATGATCTCATCGAGGAAGACATTGTTTCAATCATGTTCTCGGCGACTCCGGATTTGAATGCGGCATTTCCCGCAGAAGCCGCACGCTTGATCGGTTGGACCCAACCTGGATTGCTTTGCTTTCAGGAAATGGCCGTGCCGGGCAGCATGACAATGGTGCTGCGTATTCTGCTGCTTTGGGAAACGGATAAGACGCAGGCGGAGATGAAGCATTGCTACCTGGGAGAGACGCACAGCTTACGCGACGATCTCGATTGAACTGTGGGAGTAGAGGGACGCGAGATTAAGCTATGATTGAATAGCAGTTTGGGGCAATATCAACACCACTCGAGATGCAGGAGGAAGTCATGGAACTAAAACGTATCGGTCCACTATCGGCTGGGAAAATTTTGGGAGTAATGGGTTTTATCGTGGGGCTGCTGATGGGCGTGTTCACGATCGTCGTTTCTATGGCGACCAGCGCTTACTTCGGAGATTCCTTCAGAAATTCCTCGATAATGTCGGCGGTGTTTGGCATCGGTTCCATTCTCGTCATGCCATTCATCTACGGCATCATCGGTTTTTTACAGGGTCTCGTCGGGGCCTGGCTCTACAATCTGATCGCCCAGTTTCTGGGTGGCGTACATTTGGATTTGGAGTAGCAAGCAGATCGACGTCAAATCAACCCCGGTGAACTGGGGGTTTCTCGGCTTTCGGCGAAACTGATTTCAATGTCCGCCAGACGGTACAATCCGGACGATTCTGAGTAGCTGAGTCATCGGTTACAATAAAGCAAGATCGCAATAAGCCGTGATATGCAAGCATCATGCAGATTTTCATTACGCCTCTAGTTAAAATCAGTAATGAACCGATTTAATCTCGATAACTATAACTTTTTCCACGTCGTAATCATCCTCTGCATCTTCATTTTCGGGGCTGCCGGGCTTTTGTTTTTCCTGTCCCGAAAAGGACCTTCGGTGCTGCTTTCCGATGAAAAGTGCGCGCCACCTTGCTGGAACGGTATAAGTCCCGGTGAGACCAAGACGTGGGAGGCTGTCGATATCCTTCTCGATACGCCAAAAGTAGGCGGAATTCATGAAACCGGCAATGCAAGAGAAAGAGCAATTCAGTGGTTATTCATGCATCCGGTCCAGGAATCTGGAGGCTATCTCTATCCTATCGATGATCTCGTTGGGGCGATAAGTTTCCAGACCTATGACACTTTTTCACTCGCCGCGATATTTGATCTGCTGGGTGAACCGGATGAATTCTGGCTGAGATATAAAAAGACTGAATACCGTCGATGGATCGAGGTCGTTTTTGTATATCCGCTTGAGGGATACGTCGTTAGAGCCGATGTCGAGCTTAATCCGAACGTAGACACGTCAACGATTGAGATCGCACCAAGCAGTCCTGTGACAAGAGTTATTTATTTCACGACTTATCGAGTCGCGAGTTCTCTTCATCGAAGATAGAGATACAATCGAAGAGCGCCTGCAGTTGTGGAATGGCTTTGGGGAGATCGGAATAGATCAAGTTCTTCCCCATGAGTAGCGATGGGAAGATTCTATAAGTCAACGAGATACGGTCGTTATGAATATATCGAAATCATGCATGTAAGACAGTTTTCTCCGGACGATGCAGAGCGATTGAGCCGCTTGATCGTTCGAAATCTGAAGCTCGTGAATATCCGCGATTATTCGCCCCGGGTCATCGAAGCCTTGATCCCTTCCCACACGCCGGAGCGGATTCGGGATCTGGCCCGAAACGGGTATACACTCGTGGGCGTCGACGCGGATGTGATCGTGGGCACGGCATCCTTGGACGGTGATCGCGTTCGAAATATGTTCGTCGCCGTCGAAAAGCATGGTATGGGAGTCGGCAGGAAGTTGATGGCTGCAATTGAAGCCAAAGCTCTCGACCGTCGACTGCGGCGGATCTACCTGCTTTCTGGTTTAACGGCT